>DATHYB010000022.1:0-6124 GCA_035459365.1 Candidatus Limnocylindrales bacterium | reverse complement strand
GCGCTTGCTGTTATAGCGGTTACATATGCAAACACTACTCAGGCGTCAGCCTTAAGCGGCGGCGACTTCAAGCCCAACCGTATCATAGATGACGACAGATTTTATGCCAAGAATACTATTACACCTGGCGATATTCAGAACTTCTTGAACAGCAAAGTTCCGGTTTGTGACACTAATGGTCAACAGCTTAAGTCTTACACGTATAACGGACAGTTCGTCACTACAACCCGGGCTGAGTATGCAGAACGTTTCGGCTATCCTTCCCCCCCCTATATATGCCTGAAGGACTTCTCTCAGGATGTTGCCGCTAAAGGCGCAGACTCATATTGTAGTGAAGGAATTGGAGCCGGTAAAAAATCGGCAGCTCAGATAATTTATGAAGTTGGACAGGCGTGCAGCATAAATCCCCGGGTATTACTCGTTCTACTGCAAAAAGAACAAAGCCTTCTCACTGACGACTGGCCATGGCCTATCCAGTACCAAGCTGCCACCGGTTTTGGCTGCCCCGACACCGCCGCTTGCGATCCTTCATTCTATGGTTTTGTCAGCCAAGTCTATTATGCAGCGCGGCAATATCAGATTTACGTCAAAGAGCCCGGACGGTTCAACCATGCATATGGAGTAAATAGCTATGTGCAATATAACCCTAACAGCGGTTGCGGTGGCTCTAATTTCACCATGGCGACACAGGCTACCGCAGGATTGTATAACTACACCCCATACCAGCCGAATGTCGCCGCTCTTAACAACCTGTACGGTACAGGTGATGGGTGCAGCGCCTATGGTAATCGCAATTTCTGGAGAATGTACAATGACTGGTTCGGGTCAAGCATAGACACTGGGGCATGTACCACTACGATCAGCGGTAACAATACTGGAGTACAGTTCACTAAGGCCCGCAGTCAAAGGTCTGACGCCGCTTTTATGATATACACTGGAGCCGCAACGAACTGTGTTGAGTTCCACGCCTGGAATCCCGGGTTCGGGTCCTGGAGGAGTCATACAGCCTCAAATGCACCAAGTATTGATCCCGCTAATTCTGCCGTTCATTTTGCCGATCTCAATGGAGACGGCTCCAGTGAAGCAATTCTTGTTGGCTATCGAGCAACAGGAAGCGGTATGATTGAGTTCCATGTATGGGACTCAAGCCTCCGAAGATGGTCAAGCCACCACGCTTCAAATGCCCCTAGTATTGACCCAGCCGTCAGCCGAATAGCCTTCGCAGACGTAGATGGCGACGGAAAAGATGAGGGCATACTCATAGGCATGAACGCCTCAGGAACGGGATCCGGTAACGTGGAGATGCACGTATGGAACCCAGGGTTCAGCTCATGGAAATCGCACCACGCTTCAAACGCGCCCGGTATTGACCCGGCCGTCAGTCAAGTATCCTTTGGTGACATCGATGGCGATGGTCGCGATGAAGGCATCCTGGTCGGCCTGCGGGCACATGGAACGGGATCCGGTAACGTGGAGATGCACGTATGGAACCCAGGGTTCAGCTCATGGAAATCGCACCACGCTTCAAACGCGCCAGCCATCGATCCGACCTTAAGCCAGATTTCCTTCGCGGATGTCGACGGAGACGGCCGCGATGAAGGGACACTCGTAGGGCTGCGCAAGCCGGTTTCCGGCTCTGGCAACATAGAATTTCATGTATGGAACCCAGGGTTCAGCTCATGGAAATCGCACCACGCTTCAAACCAGCCAGCCAACCCATAAAGCGGCTTCATTCCCGGTGACATCAATAACTCCTATTTGCTATACTGTTGCTAATGGATAAAATCCCAAAATCCTGCCTCGTTATTTCATATGGTCCAGTGCCGACTCCTGAATATCAAACGGTCGAAGGCGGCGGCATGCGAGTCTGGGGCCTGGCCGAAGGTCTTAAGAGCCATGGAGTTGATGTCACCGTAGCCGTCAACAATTCATTTCCCCAAAAACTTAAAGCGTATGACGGCATCAAACTTACCAATTGGGGCCAGGACCAGCATTTCGTTGATTTGCTCAACTCATATGACTCAGTCATCGCCAGTTATACCATGGGAAGCGACTCGGTTTTTATTGCTGACCATATAAACGATTCCATTCAACTTATCCTGGACGCCTACGTACCGATCTACGTAGAAGTTTCGGCTCGGGATTCTAAGGACATCGATACTGAGTACCGTAATTACATGGAAGACGTCAAGCGCTTCAACCACGTACTTCGACGCGGCGATTACTTCCTTTGTGCCAGTGAGACTCAAAAAATTTACTATACCGGCGTGCTATCAAGCCTTGGCATAATCAACCCCCGTTCATACCGCGAGGACCGGATCATTATCGCACCATTCGGCATCCACGACACTGAAGCTGTCGCTGCTCATAATCCCTACAGGAAATTAGGGATTAAAGAAGATGATTTTGTTGCCATGTGGTTCGGAGGCCTCTACCCATGGTTCAGGATTCAGGAACTTCTAGATGCCGTACTGATTCGCAGCAAGGATCCAAATTTCAAATTCGTTATAGTCGGCGGCAAAAACCCGTTCAATCCAAACCCCGACTTTTCCCTTCAATATGACAAAGCTTTCGATTTCGCCAAAAAACACAGCCTGCTTGATAAGACGATGTTTTTTGTTGATTGGGTGGACTTTTCCGACCGCATAAATTGGTTCAAGCACGCAGACGTCGTTGTCAGCCTCAATCAACCAGGAGAGGAAAACAAGTTTTCGTGGCGTACGCGGGTAATGGATTTTGTCTGGGGTGAATTAGTAATCCTCACTAACGGCGGCGATGCTTTGAGCGAGGATCTGATCGCTGATAATGCTGCACTCCGCCTCAAGGATCTATCGGCAAAGACACTAAGCGATGACTTGGCACTCTTACAGCATGACCACGAGAAAGCAGCAGAGATCAGAAAAAATATCAGGGACTTAAAACCGCGTTACTACTGGCAGGCAATTACCCAGCCTATCGCCAACCGGATTATCCAAGGAGAAACGCCTAATATCGCCGAAAGGCATTATAGACACCATTTGCATGTCTCGACCGTATCAGATCAACTCGAGGCACCCAGCAAACTTCCTGCTCCGTTACGCAAAGCAAGACGCCTGGCCGGTCTATCGAAGAGAGCGGTATCTTACGCCAGACACAAAGGCCTGAAACGTTCAGTGTTACTGGCATCTCAGATCGCCAAGGGACAAGTTCAAAATCGGCTCGCACCCAAAGCTAAGCAATATATTTTCATAGGCCACCATATGGACGATACCGGAGCCCCTATAGTCCTCATGGAGATTATTGCCGAATACGCTGATAAATATGGAGCCCGTAACGTACGTTTGGTTTCCTCGCACGTAGCCCCCAGCCACCTGCGTAAGCTGCGGGAACTCGGTGTAAAGGTTGACAAGGCGGCGATGGCCTTCGGGTTCAGATTGATCAGAGCGCAGCTCAACATCAAAAAAGACGACTTTGTGCTTATAAATACAATCGCGATCTACCCTAACTACCGCGACTTCATTCTCCATGAACTGACTAACAACAACTTGCGCGAAGCTTACTGGTTTATACATGAAGATAAGGCACAGATTCCCGTCATAGACCGCGATTTTACACACAAAGACAATGTTAAAAAAATCAGCAAACTACTATCGTCGAAAAAATTGCACGTTCTCACCCCTTCTGCACGCACCCGCGACGACTACAAGGAAATATTACAATCCGATAGCGTACAGGCGGTCCCGCTTGCAGTCAGCGTACCGTCCGAGTACTGTAAACCACGTCCTGTCAGCGACTATACGACTGCCCGCCTTTTCTTATCGGGCACACCCGCAGATGGCCGGAAAGGCCAGGCACTAGCCATTGCAGCCGTATACGATTTCATGGCTCGCTATTACAATAGCAACCCTCAGAAATATCGCGATTTCACGCTCGAGCTACTTTCCATCGGCTCCGATTACGTTTCCCAGCAAATCACCTGGCTTGCTCAGTCCCTTCTGGGTGATCACGCTGTACTGCGTCCGTCCGTTCCCCGCAATGAAGCACTCAAGATCGCCGCAGGCAATAACATTGTCATTTGTTGCTCACTTAATGAAACCTTCGGACTGTACGTAGCCGAGGCCATGCTTATGGGGCATGCCGTACTTCGTAATGGTACTGCCGGCATGGAGGAACAACTTAAGGAAGGGGTTAATGGTTATTTCATCGATCACCATGATATCCACCAGTTCTCAGACCAAATGGAGATACTTCTCAACAGGAAGAAAACAACCGACGCAGCCTTCCAGGCGATGGGCGAGGCCTCGCAGGACATAATGGCTGAGTATATGCAGAATACGTATCTTGAAAAAATAGAAAACTGTGATTAGCAGCTTGATTATACAATTCTCTTGCGCTTGATTGTCGAAAGCTTTTTGTACGCTCGCCCGAGCAGCGATCTCTTGATCCGCGCCAACTCCTTGCGGGTCGCTTCCAGCTCTTTAATAATTATTTGAATCTCCGCATCTTTCCTAATTAAACTGTCTTCGTGGTGACGAATAATAGCGCCTTGTTCATTAATGTGACTTCTTATCGACTCTTCCGTTTCCTGCTTCCTTCGTTCGCTCCAGTGCTCGGATATAGCCGCCAGTGGCTTTACCTCCTCATATATATCCCGGTTCGAGCATAATAAATAAAAATAAAGGCACTTCTCCAAGGAAATTGGCGCCGTATGTATAGTTTCTATGGGGCCAGACCATTCAGCCATCATCTTTTCCTCTGGAACTAATGCATTATATAACCATGTGCCCTGATAATACTGTTTGGTTTTCGAGAAATAGTTACGGACCAAATTCTCGAGCTCCTTTCTTTCGAATTCATGAATATGAAAATGGTTAGTTTCAGGAAATTCACTATCGTTCGGCGTCGAAAGGATGAATAATCCATCACTACGCAGCACTCGTTTGACTTCGGACATGAAAGTCCGGTAATTCTCTATGTGTTCGATGGTCTCAAAACTCACAACTACATCTATACTGTTGTCATCGAGTGGGATTCTGGTACCATCCCCTAGAATAAACTCTGTTTTTTCATTACCATAATTTTTTTTAGCGTATGCAATTGCATCACTGTTTACGTCAACGCCATAAACTTTCGCTGCCATAGTACCAAGCAGGTTGACGCCATATCCTGATCCGGAGGCAATGTCTAATACTGTTTTACCCTTCACGAGTTCTATGGCAGCCTGGTATCTTACTATATGCTCTCCGTATATCATATGAGACTTGTGATAGGCAGGGATCATTCTCTCTCCGGTATCCTCAAGACTCTTATCGTTCAAGTTGGTTAACATGAAGCTCCTTTAACGAGATGTCATTTAAAATTTATTGCATGTTTGACGTTTATCAACGCTGAGCTTTGCATACGTTTGCGTACCTTAAACCGTACTAGGTCATCGTGCCAGTCAAATATTATATTACCAAACTCATCCGCAACAGCGGGGGTTACTATATACTCTCCGGTACCAAAGACGTTGGGTATTACCCATTCCACAGTAACCACACCCCCCTTTCGAACATCTGCGGTGCGCTCGTGAGACCACATAGTATTGGATTGAAAGACTCGCTGCCCCCCTGCCTCTGTCACAGTAATACCATATACTGGTTTGCCCACGGCCCTTTCGGCCCTATATGTTATGCCTACACCTATTTCATCTTCCTTGTCACTAAATAACGCCTGCCGTTTTGCTGTAGCAACATTGAAACATATGCCTTCCTGTACCCGTACTTCTCCTGTGCCCCATCTCGATCCGGAGTCATCGGTGTTACTCCCAGAATCCTGTGTAACTTCGTCCTGTATTGCTTCGTGCTGGTTTAGTATATTAGAGTATTCGAGGATAACATCATTAATCCCCCCTTTGCAGATTATTCGGCCTTCTTCAAGCAAGATCCCACGAGTGCAAAATTCCTGCATCGTATTTGAATCATGACTCACTAATATGACGGTTTGGCCGTTATGTTTCAACTGTTTGAAATACTCAAAGCATTTCCGCTGGAAGTTAGCATCCCCTACGGCCAATACCTCGTCCAGCACCAGAATATCGCTCTGGGCCTGAATGGCGATAGAGAAAGCCAGTCGGACCTGCATGCCGGAGGAGTAGTTCTTGAGC
>DATHYB010000021.1:0-6986 GCA_035459365.1 Candidatus Limnocylindrales bacterium | reverse complement strand
ATAGACTTACCCTTTCTTGTTGTAGTGCTTAAAGATATTGCGACCAAATTTGAGCACTGCAAGAGGTCCAGATGTATTACGAAGCAAATCGCCTGCGGATTCGACAGATTCTACGGCCCGTTCAGCATGTTCAGCAATTTTTTTGAACTGCTTGATGAGCTTGATGGCGAGCAGGATCAGTACGATAAGCGCTGCGAGAAAAATAGTCAGTACAGTCGATACGATAATCACGAGGATAGTATGTGCCGTTTCCATGAAAAACTCCTTAGTTGTCACTCTAGTTATAGCATAGAAGAGGTTAAGTAAGTGAAAGAATATTCACACTGTCAGCGAACAGTAAAACAGACTCCGCGAGGAGTCTGTATACGATTGCACAAATTATACCCTAAACTTTGCCGCGTTCGCGCAGGAAAGCTAAAATTTCCTTACTCATGTCTTTGTCCTTGAGCGCAAAGTCGATGACGGTTTTGATGTACTCTAGCTTGTCACCGGTGTCGTAGTAGGTACCATTTTCAATTTCTTTGGCATAGAAAGCGTGGCCGTCGTTGATCATTGCCTGCATGATAGGCTGAATCATCAGCTCTCCTGTATCACCTCCGAATTCTTCGGTTGCTTTATCAAGGTACGGAAAAATTTCGGGCATAAGCAGGTAACCGCTAACACTCGCGAGGTTTGATGGAGCGTTATCCTTGCCAGGCTTCTCGACAACGTTCTCCACAAAGCGCAGACCAGGCTTGATCTCGTCACCCGCTACGATGCCGTAACGGTTGTACTCGTCATCATTCTGTACGGTGCGACAAGCAAAAACCGAGCCGTTATAGCGGTTATAGACATCTAGGAGCTGCTGCGTCCGACCAGGGTTCGCGGCAAAGAAGTCATCGGCGAAGGTATAGATGAACGGTTCATTGCCAAGCAGGTGTCGAGCACACGCGACGGGCGTAGCATTGCCGTACGGACCCTTCTGGCGCACGTAGACGAAGTTGGCCATATTGCCAATGGCTTCAACTTGCTCGAGCAGCGGGCGCTTTTTCTCGCCGCCAGCCAGCAAGTTGGCAACCAGGTCTTGGTTGGGGGTGTCGAAATGGTCTTCGATACTCCGCTTGTTTGAACCACTCACGATAATAATGTCTTTGATACCAGCAGCGACGAGTTCTTCGACAACATACTGGATGATAGGCTTGTCAATAAGGGGGAGCATTTCTTTGGGCATGGCTTTCGTCTGAGGCAGGAAGCGAGTTCCAAACCCAGCGGCGGCAATGACGGCTTTTGTAATCTGAGGCATTCAGCTACTCTAGCATACCTTGATGTTTTTTGCAAGCTTAGGGATTTTGTGACTTGGTAGTTTTTGACAATTGTTTTAATTGCTCATAAGCCAACAGTACGGCGCCACTATCAGTCATTTTGCCAGAGCAGGCATTATAAAAGAGTTGACAGACGCCAATAAGTCCGACCTCTATATGCTCATCAGTATCGAGCTGTTGCTTGCTGACTTGCGCGCAGCCTGTAGCAAGAAAAAAATGATGGACAGCATTAAACTTTTCATCCTTATGCACGAAACCCAGATAGTCTAGCTGACGAGGCCTGTAGCCTGTTTCTTCCTCGAGCTCTCGCCTGGCAGCCTGCTCCAGCGATTCACCATCCTCGACGCCACCACCCGGCAACTCGTCCATAATCTTTTGAGGACCGCTCCTAAATTGCCGCGCTACTATGACCTCGCCACTTTCACTCAGAGCAATAACGGCAACGTACTCCCGCCCCTCCATGTCATAGGTGTCAAAGGTCGCCATTTTGCCATCTGGCATCCGGAATGTTTTCGTGATGATCGTCCGCCACCCGACTTTCGTGGTCGTAGTGGGTTCCATTCGCTGCCAGGCTTGCATATTACAGTCCGAGTTCTTTACGGATGAGCTGCTGGGCGAGCGCCGGATTGGCCTTGCCCTTCGAAGCTTTCATTACTTGTCCGACTAGATAGCCTATAGCTTTCATTTCACCGCCCTTGACGTCTGCAACAGCTTTCGAGCTGGCCGGATCCTGCAGAACCGTTTGGACAATCTGCACCATCTCACCTTCATCTGATACCTGGATGAAGCCCTGCTCTTCGGCATATGCAGCTATATCTGTCGGCATCGTGTCTGCTGATAGAAGCTTCATGATCAAGGCTTTAGCGTTGGTGGAACTCAACTTTCCATCTCCCGTGAGCCGAGCAATTTCCCGGTACAGACGGGTCCGATCAGCTTTGGAAGTTATACCTGCATCCCGTACACATGGAATATCGACGTTTACCAGCCAATTCGCGAGTTGCTTGGCATATGGCTTATCCCCAAGTTCCTGTTCAAGCAGCTCAAGATATCCTTTACCGGCGAGTTCTACCTGTGCATCCAGCAATGTCTCCGTCTGAGATGTATCAAGTCCGAGCTCGCGTAACCGCTCACGCCAGACATCAGGCATGACAGGCATTTCTGCACGAATCTGCTCTACATACTCCTCGTCGAGGACAATTGGCGGCAAGTCCGGATCTGGGAAATAGCGGTAGTCATGAGCATCTTCTTTGGTACGCTGACTGAACGTTTTTTGCTTCGCGTCATCCCAACCACGTGTCTCTTGGATTACCCGCCCACCTTCTTCCAGTACTTCAATCTGACGGATTATTTCATACTCAACGACTTTTTCGACTGCTCGGAAGCTATTGATGTTCTTGGTTTCCGTCCTCGTTCCAAAGTCACTGGTCGTACTGACGCTAACATTGACGTCAAAACGCATGTTGCCGTAGTACAAATTCGCCTCAGAGACATCGGCATATTTCATGCGGAGGTACAGCTCGCGGGTGTAGGCTTTGGCCTCGGCGGCGGTATGCAGTTCGGGCTCTGAAACGATTTCAAGTAGCGGCGTGCCGGCCCGGTTTAGGTCAACCAAGCTGTAGTCTTGGCCTGTAGGGTGCGTGCTTTTGCCGGCATCTGCCTCAAGATGGGCGCGCGTAATACCGATACGCTTGGCGTGACCGTCAACCATGATATCAATCGAGCCACCTAAGATAATAGGTTCATCATATTGCGAAATCTGGTAACCCAAGGGCAAATCAGGATAGAAATAGTGTTTACGGTCAAATTTGCTAAAGCGCTGCGGCTGGGCACCCAAAGCGAAAGCTGCTCGGGCAGCAAGATGAACGGCTTCTTTGTTAAGCACCGGGAGCGCTCCCGGCAAACCAAAATCTATATGGCTGACAAGAGTATTTGGCGCGGCTTCACGGGCATCGTTTCCAGCCGCAGAGAATAGTTTGGACTGCGTCTTGAGCTGGACGTGGCACTCGATGCCTATCGTCGCCGTATACTTCTCACGAGTCGCGGCATTGATCACTTCAAAGCTCCTAAATCTTTGAGTGCCTGCCGAAAGCCTATTAAAGCTTGCTTGACGTCTTTTTCTTTGAGCCTGATGTCCTGTTCATGAACTAAGCGGTTACGGAGTTTGTGAGCATACCAGACACCATCATTATCAGTCAGCGAACGCTGGACGGCGACCAGTCGCTCTCCCATAGTTTTGCCCTTGATCTTGTTTTGCTTCAAAGCCTCATCCAGTAGTTTATCGGCATCGATGATTGCCAGCGGCCAGGTAGTTTTGTCCCCGCATAAGTTCTGAATCTCTTTCCAACGAGTTTGAAAATACTCAACATTGAGCGTCCGTGGCCGCTTGCGCTGCAGATACCCCATACCAAACACCAGCGCAACAAGTATAACCAGTGCCGCAACTGCTAATATCGTATTCAGATTCATGCCAGTACCCCCTCTACTGATGATGCCAGTCCGAGCAATGCCCGGTCTTGTCCCTGCGCAGCCTGTAGCTGCAAGCCGACCGGCAAGCCGTCCGATGTGCCAGCCGGAACACTTATCGCCGGGATTCCGGCCAAATTAGCAGCGACCGTCATAATATCCGTCAAATACATCTGAAGCGGATCATTTGCATTCTCTCCAATTTTGAACGCTGTTGTTGGAGCAACGGGACCTACTAAGAAATCCACACTTTTAAATACCTCGGCATACTCATTAATTATCTTGGTGCGCACCGTTTGCGCCTGCTTGTAATAGGCTTCGTAATAACCGCTGGAAAGTACATACGTACCGATCATGATACGCCGCTTCGCTTCATCACCGAAGCCTTGGGAACGAGTCATGCTGATACTTTCATCAACTGTTTTTGTATCAGATGCAGTATACCCATAGCGCTGGCCGTCGTAGCGTGATAGATTACTACTCACCTCAGCCGGGCAGATGATGTAGTAGACCGCCAGAGCCGCAGGCAATGAGGGTAAACTAACTTCGGTGATATCAGCACCAGCAGCACGTAAAGCGTCAATGGCAGACGTTATGGTAGCACGCACTCCCCCGGACACACCTTCACTCAAATATTCTCTGATGACACCGACTTTAGCTCCTCGCAGGTCGGTCTTCGCTCCTAAATATCCAATAGGATCTTTAGCAATTGTCGTACTGTCCAAAGGATCGGAGCCGGCCATGATGTCGAGAACGTATGCAGCGTCTGCAATGGTCATAGTAAGCGGCCCTATAGTGTCCGTACTGCTTGCCATAGCAACGACGCCGCTGCGAGAGACCAGGCCGTAGGTTGGTTTATAGCCGACAGCTCCACAAAAGCTTGCAGGCAGGCGGATAGAGCCACCGGTGTCAGTTCCCAGTGCGAACGGTACCATTTCTAATACTACCGCTGCTGCCGAACCTCCCGAAGAACCTCCAGGAACGCGCTCACGATCATGAGGGTTTTTCGTGGTCATGAAATCACTGTTTTCCGTACTTGAGCCATGGGCGAACGCGTCAAGGTTTGCCTTGGCTACACAAATAGCGCCCTCCGCCTCCAACCTCTCGATGGCAGTTGCCTGGTATGGCGCTTGGAAACCTCTCAGCATATTGCTGGCTGCAGTTGTGTCAGCACCAAAAACGAGGAAATTGTCTTTAGCAATAAACGGCACGCCGGCCAATCGGCCCAACCCCTCACCTTCACCGGCAGCAACCTGAGCGTCCAGTGCTTTGGCACGGTCCCGTGCACGTAACTCCGTTGTAGCAATGACCGCTTGATACTCTGATTTTTCAGCAATGAGAGCCAAGGCTTTTTCAACTAACTCAGATGCTGATGTTTCACCTTTCCGCACCGCTGCGGCTAGTTCAGATATAGGGAGCCATTGTCCAGCCATTATCCGACCATCCTTCTCACTTTGATATGGTCATCTTCCACATTCGGTACATTCCCCAGCAGGTCACGCGGCTCATAACTGTAGCCTTGGACGACATCTTGACGCATCACGTTTACCAGCCCCGTTACCTGGTTGGTTGGCTTGAGGCCCGAAACATCTATCGACTGAAGCTGTTCGACATACCGAATAATTTCAACCAACTCTGCGGCATAGCGGTCAATTTCATCGTCGCTCAGCGAAATTCGTGCCAAGCGAGCAATTTTAACAATATCTTCCCTTGAGAGGTCAGCCATATTCAAACAATATAACAGATTACTGCATGATTGTTGAGTAGGTGAAGTACTCCTATGTGATGAAAAGCACAAGCGGTATTGGTTGACATATGTAATAAAAGTAGTACTATAAGCTTACATATTGAGATTATGTGATGTCTGTCGCTACATACTTACCCCACCTCGGCTCCTTAAGGACCACTGAGGTAGTGCCTACAGATTTCAGTTCACCTGAACTCTTGCCTCAACGAGAAGTCCTAGCTAGAAAGACTCCTTTAGCAGAGCTTGTTTCAAAAGTTGGACAATTAACATGCGAGACCTTTGAAGACGATGACCCTGTGTCTGGCCACTCCAGGTTGAGACAAATTGCTACCTATGTTAAAGATTGCCCTACAGCGATACATCCTGTTGAATTAGAGCTTCGGATTACCGAGCCATCAGTTGAATCGCGGGACAGTAAAAAGAAAATACTCGCCCAGACAGTCGGTTGGACAGAATCTCCCAATGAAGGCGCAGCCCGTGAATTCCACGATCATATTGCTGAGCTAAACCCAGAACATACTGTCATATCCATCTCGACGGAGGGCATCAGTGAACGATGCCATAATTTGCCGCTCGCCGAAGCTTTGCACACCTCTTTTAAAACTATGGCTACTAATCGTCTTGATTTTCTCGAGCCTATTGCCGAAGACGCTGAAGTTTCTTTATGGGGCGTATCTATGGGGACAGTTGTCGGCAACGAAATGGCACTGCAGAATTTGTCAGCTCCCCGAGTGGAAATTGTAGAAGTTGGCCACCATGATCCAGCTTTGGTACCTCCAGAAAACGTCTTGCAAGACATGATCATAGAGTTCCCCGGGCATGTCACCTACGACATTATGCGGGAATCGGCGCTCCATCCAATCCTGGCAGTACGCTGCATGCTTGGCAATAGCTATAGCATCAATCCCGTACGCGCGCTGCACCGTAGCATTACACTCACCGGCAATGCCCTGGCGCTCATGCAAGGCACTCCAGTAGAAAAGATCGAAGCAGTCGTTGCAGGCTACCCAAAAGTCGGCGTTGTCGCCGGTGGACGTGATCCACTCTTCCAACGCAATATGTGGCGAGAGCTACAGCGGGAACACCCTGACACGCTCGAGATACTTGTTGACGAAAATGCCGGCCACGCTTCGACTATCAACACTCCTGTTGCTGCCACGAACATGCAGACTGTCTTTGAACGGCTCGAGAAAAAGCAGCAAACCTCAAAGCCGCGCCTTTATATCGTTGATGATATCTCGTAGCTCTGCCGCTTGCTCAAACTGCAGGTTGGCGGCCGCCATATCCATCTGACGGTTCAGGTCTTTGAGCAGGCTCTTGTATTCGTCTTTGGGAATCTTTTTGAGGTCGAGCTTGGCGACTTTGGCTTCTTCGGGCAGGTCGGGCCGCATACCCTTTTCGATGACTTTGCTGATACCCGTCGGCGTGATGCCATGCTCAACGTTATACGCCTCCTTAAGCTCACGACGCCGCGA
>DATHYB010000020.1:0-4645 GCA_035459365.1 Candidatus Limnocylindrales bacterium | reverse complement strand
ACACCGTGCTCGAAGTCAGCTGCGATGTTGTCGGCGTCGGCATGCTTCGGCAGTACGATGCTGCGGTAAAAGCTGGCATGGGATTCGCGCACCATGTAGTTGCGCTTTTTGTCCTTTGGCTCTTCTTTTTGGTGCTTCTCGCCGCGAATCTCGAGGACGCCATTGTTGACGGTAATCTCAATATCTTCAGGCGTGAAGCCTGGTGCCTGTACCTCTGTCGTCAGCTGTTTGCCGTCCTCGGTGTAGACGTCTATGGCTGGGAGCGCATGGCCGCCACGGGACGGACTTGGGCTGAGAAAGGTATTGAATATATCGTCGAGCTGGCTGTGCAAGCTCGTCAGCTCAGCGAAAGGATCTTGGAAACGTACAAGTTGTGTCATAGTAACCTCCTTCTATAAACTTTTACGCTTATTGTGGGGAGATCCCACTATCTACATTGTAGAAAATTAGCACTCTCATGTCAAGAGTGCCAGTCATGAGCGGTACTACAAATTGTCTTTGATCTCGTCGAGTGCGGCAGCATCGAGTGACAGAATCTGCCCTGGAGCTTGAGCGATACCCCACCGATGAAAACCATTCTGGTCTGGGTCGGGGCCATGCCAACTAATGAGCGTGCATTCGACGCGCTCACCCGCCGGGGTGTCATAAAAATGATTGATGCCTTGGAGTTCGTGGAGCTGCCGGTTGATAGCTTCGTGCCCGAGGCGTACGGCCATTCCTGAGTTATGCGTTGTTTGTTGGCGCGACCCAAGTGTTTCGCCGCCTAATGTCAACGTTGTATATGTAGGGAAATGGCGTGCCAATACTTCGGTCTTTTTTATAAGGTCTACAAGCGAGCGGACTGTTTCTACGCGTTGTGCGCCTGGTTCCGCGGGGAGTGCTCGTGATTCTTGGCCGAAGGCATTATGTTCATGTGTCATGTATAACGTGATCCTACTATCTAAAAATCAATCCCTTTATTTGCAACAAATTTGTCATCAAAATGGTGTTTCAACTTTGTCATTTCAGTTGCAATATCTACCTTCTCGATAAGTTCTTCAGGAAAATCACGACCAGTGAAGCACAAACTTGTATTTGGCGCTTTGGTTGTTATCAGTGCTTCAAGCTGTGTCTGGCTGAGCAAGCCATCATGAACCGCGTTGTTGATCTCATCACAAATCACAAGGTCATAATCACCACTCATCGCAGCTGCCAATGCTTCGTCATAGGTAGTTTGGGCGGCCTGTTTGTGCTGCTCTTCAGTGACGTGTTCGGCACTGATATCACCAGCGTTATAAAAGCCTTTGCCGCCTTTGTAGAAATATAACTTGTCTTTGTACAAGGGTTGAATATCACGGATGAAGACGTGTTCGCCGACGCCCCAGTACTTAATGAATTGTATGAAGGCGACGTTCCAACGGTTACCGAGGGCGCGGCACATGAGACCGACTGCGGCACTGGTCTTTCCCTTGTTTTCGCCGGTATATACGATAATTACTGATTCTTTAGTCTGGAAGTCTTCAAATGCCATCGTCAGGCCCCTCTACAGTTATAGAGTTATTGTAGCCTATCTGGCAGTTCTGCTTGTAAAATCAGGCGAGCTATCCGCCCAGAATCAATGGCATGATCGCCAACATGACGCCGGGTAGAACCGATAATGTCCAATAAAGGGTGCTCCAGTGTTTCAGTTGCGTCATGCAGTGCAGTGACACGTGCCATGTCCGTGCGGCCATTAGCTAGCTTGAAAGATTCCCGGTATTCTGCTGCATACGGTTCTACAGAACCAAGTACAAGACTATACGTTTGTTTGGGTTCTGTTTTCTGATTATTTGTGTAATGTGTAATTGAGCTCGAATTATTTCCGGCGCAGCGAAGGATTCCGGTAGTAACAATATGCGGTGCGACCGCTTCCTTGCCTAGACGGGTTATAACATGGCACTCTTCTGGAGTGATGGCAACAATATTCTCTACAGGAGCCGCGATGCCTTTATGGAATAGGTCTGGCTGAAGTTCTCCCTTGTGCGCTGGCCGAGGCTCTGGTATCTCCGGCTGAAGGGTTATGTCTGCCTGTCGTTCTCCCATACTCAATCTCTCCGAAGTTTATGAGATTAGTCTAATGGGGACGAGGGCTTCAAGTAAACCTGATATTCGTCACATCAGTTAGGGACGCATATAGCTGCACCGAATCTTAACTAGGAAACGAGCTTTTTGTCGTGGAGGGCTTTGTCGATCTTGGGGCGGTCAAAACCAACGATAATTTCGCCGTCGATGTCGATGACCGGGATGCCCATTTGATCTGATTTTTCAACGGCTTCTGTGGCGTAGGCGTGGTTGACTTCGATGTCCCGCACTTCGTAACTCACACCGAGCTTATCGAAGTATTGTTTAGCGGCATGACAAAAGGCACACCAGTTTGCGCTGTAGATGATGGGTTTCGTATTCATATTTTCTATTATACTACACTTTGTAAAGTAGATGCTAGTTTGTAGTAATTGCAGTCGCTACCTCTGTCTGGTACACTAGAGGGGACATGACCAAGCAGGTAGCCGATTCGACCGCCAGTGACCGTGGTGCCCCTCGAACTGTTTCCGCCTGGGAAGTCTGGGCAACATTGATCGACACATCGGCCCGACTGTTTATTCCCTCGGTCGGGGGAACGGTAGCAGGACTTTGGCTCGATCTCCGCCTTGACACAAAGCCATGGTTTACAATCAGCGGGGTTGTACTCGGTACGATACTTGCTTTCAGCTTGGTCTATTTACAAATAAAACTAATCAATAAGGATACTGCTCGGTAGATGATTCCCGTAGTATTTGCAGCAGAAAAGACGCCACATGTCAGCCTCGCACCTGAGGCTGTATTTTCGCTCTTCGGATTTCCGATCACAAACTCACTCATTACGGGCATCTTTGGCTATGGTTTGCTGTTTGCGGTTATGTTCTATGTAGCCGGCAAGGTCAAACGCGGCGAAAAGAACCGCTTTGTGAGTGCCATTCAGTGGGCCTTCGAAGGCTTGTACAGCACCGTGCAGCAAGTAACGGGCGATAAGGTAGTCGCCAAGCGCTTGATGCCACTCGCCGTCAGTTTGTTCTTCTTTATTCTCGTCCAGTACTGGCTCGGTGTCCTGCCGATTGTCGGTCCGATCACTTGGAATGGTGTACCACTGTTCCGTGGCCTGGCAGCCGACCTGAATACGACGTTTGCGCTCGCCATTATCACCATCGTTATGGCGCAGGTATATGCGATCCGGATGCATGGCTTCGGCGGTAACTTGAGTCGCTACTTCCGTAACCCTTTCAGAGACGTGGCAGGTGCTTTTGAGGGTGTACTCGAGCTAATAGCCGAGTTCTCGCGCCTCATGGGACTGAGCCTTCGTTTATTCGGCAATGTTTTTGCCGGCGAAGTCCTGCTGATGATGATTGCCTTTCTGACCGTATATGCCACCCCGATTGCCCTGCCGCCCTTCATGGCTTTCGAGCTCTTTATCGGCGCGGTACAAGCGTATATATTCTTTATGTTGACTGTCGTGTTTATTTCCCTCGGCCTTGCCGGCCACGGCGACCATGGCACTGACAGTGAGCGTATCCTCGACCATTCCACCCCTGATGCTTCAATACAGAGAGCTGCAGCGGCACATGGTAAGTAACGTAAGATATTGATAAATAAGGAGATATAACAAAATGGAAGAATTAGCTTTTGGTCTGACCTATGCCATCCCAGCCGGACTGGCTGCGCTTGGTGCGGGTATCGTCGCGAGCGCTGCTTTGAATGCAGCTGGCCGCAATCCAGAGAAAATCGGTGAATTCCGTACCTTGATGATCCTCGGCATCTCATTCGTGGACGCCCTGGCCATCATCGCCATCATCGTTGCTATCATCGCGAAGTTCATCTAAGGACGCACACAAACTCGATGAATACACTTTTACTAACATTCGCTGCTGAGACTGAAGCTAAGGCATCGCCTGGCTTGTTTGGCGCACTCGGGATAGATTGGCGGATGCTTGTTCTTCAAGTTTTGGCTTTTGCCATCCTAGTGTGGCTGCTGAGCAAGTATGTCTACCCGCCGCTCGTCAAGGCGATCGACGACCGCGAGAAGTCAATCGAGCGGAGCGTTGCTGCAGCCCATGAGGCGGAAGCCCGGGCTGCGAAGTCTCAGAAAGAAATTTCGCAGCTCCTCAAATCAGCCCGTACTGAAGCCGATGAGATCCTCGCCCGTTCGCACGCCGAAGCTGCCGCAACTGTTGCCGCTTCTGAAGAAAAGGCAAAGACCCGCGCCGAGCAAATCGTTAAAGATGCGCACCTGCAGCTGGAGTCTGATATTGCCAAAGCCCGGGCAGCCCTGAAGCACGATACGGCTAAATTGGTCGCGGTGGCAACTGAGCAGATCATCCACGAAAAAGTTGACGACCGTAAGGACGCGCAGCTCATTGAACGAGCCCTCAAGCGGGAGCAGGCCTAAGTTATGGCTTCCAAGGTCTCTCGTCGTACGATTGCTGCTCTCGTTGTCGAGAAGCTGATAGCACCGGGTGCCGATCGAAAGCACGTCATGCAATCTTTGGCTGGGTATCTCGTGGAGCGCAACCTCACGCGGCAAGCTGATATGATCATGAACGATATTGCCGCTGAACTTCAGGCCCGAACAGGTGTTTTGTCAGTTGAGGTAACC
>DATHYB010000019.1:0-4088 GCA_035459365.1 Candidatus Limnocylindrales bacterium | reverse complement strand
CTTGCTCCAGCCCTATACAACGACGCTCGCAGACGCTCAACTCGACCGGGCGGTCATTGCGCTCGTTACCGTGCTGGGCAGCGCTTTTGCATTACTGGCTATCGGCGAGTTCTTAGGCATCCGCCTCAAAGGAAAGTTTCTCAATAATCCGTTCAATAAAGTTGATGGGTGGCTCGGCTCTGTAGTCGGCGTCGGTACGCTCCTGATAGCCGTATGGCTCGGCTCCGCGATCGTCAGCACCATGCCGCTGCCATCGACGCGGGAGCAGATCCGTGAATCGCGGATCCTGTCTGGACTGAATAGCAATTTACCATCAACGACTGCCGTTATATCAAACCTCAGTAGTCTCATAGAACCAAATAACTTCCCGCAGGTGTTCACTGGCCGTGAGCCTGCACTACCCGCCAATACAACCGTGCCGGGGATTGGCGCTGACGTCCAACAAGCCATCGACCGCTCGAAAGCTTCGATTGTAAAGTTTGAGGGGCTTGGTTGCGGCGGTGTCGTCCAAGGTACGGGTTTCGTCATCGATTCAGACCTTATCATCACCAACGCCCACGTCATAGCGGGTGTCAATCAGCCGTATGTTCGTGATGCCAACGGCCAGCACACTGCCACGCCGGTCTGGTTTGATCCGGAGCTCGATTTTGCAATCGTTCGGGCCGATAATCTTGCCGGCGGTCCTTTGCTTATTGCCCGCGACCTTGTCGATCCAGGAACCCGCGGCGCGGTCATTGGGTATCCCGGCGGGGGAGCTTTAACCGCAGGCGGCGCGAGCGTACTTGATCGTTTCACGGCTCGAGGACGGGATATTTATAACCGGCGGGTCAGCGACCGTGATGTCTATAGTTTGGCTGCCCGCGTTATCCCCGGTAATTCAGGCGGGCCGGTTATAGCAGCTGACGGAACTGTCATTGGGGTCATTTTTGCCCAATCGACAACTCATCAGAACGTCGGCTACGCCCTCACCATGCCGCAGCTGGCTGGTGCCATCAATCAAGCCCAGATACAGAACCGCGCCGTTTCGACGGGACCCTGTGCCCGCGAATAGCACTGTATGTAGACAATCTATGCTACAATAATGCTAACGCTAATATAGCTCGGACGATCATCGTTCAATAATATGAAACAAAAAGACTTTATCACTCGAAGCGCTGAAATGCCTGCTGAAGTTCTTGAGCAGACCATTCTCGCCACCCAGCGTGTCGGTCAAAAAACTAAAGCTAACAAAGTTGTTCGGAAGACCGAAGATTACTGGCACATGCTCGGGCCTGGCCTGACGACGGGCGCCTCCGACGACGATCCTTCAGGGATTTTGACCTACTCGCAAGCCGGTGCCCGCTACGGCTTCAACTTCCTCTGGCTTGCCAGCTTTACATTTCCGCTGATGGCCGTCGTCCAAGAAATGTGCGCCCGCATCGGCCTGGTAACGGGTAAGGGGCTGGCTGGCAATATTCGCACCCATTTCAGTAAGAAAATTTTGTACTTCTGTACAGCATTGCTCTTCATTGCGAATACAATCAACATTGGTGCTGACCTCGGGGCCATGGCTAAAGCCGCCCAGCTCTTCAATCCTGAGCTGAGTTTTGGCTGGTTGGTCGTCGGTTTCGCGCTTACTAGTTTGCTGCTACAGATCTTCACTCCCTATGTCCGCTACGCCAAATATCTCAAATGGATGGCACTTGTCCTGCTCAGCTACGTCTTTTCAACCATGCTGGCCGGCCTCGACTGGTCACTGGTCCTAAAAGCCGCCGTCGTGCCGTCGCTCGAACTGTCCAAGGGGCATATCGTCCTCGTCGCCGCCGTGCTCGGTACTACTATCTCCCCGTACCTGTTTTTCTGGCAAACCTCCCAGGAAGTCGAAGAACAAATCCTGCAGGGCAAAACTACAGTCCGTGAGCGCGCGAAAGCTACCAGCCATGCCGACATCAAGAGCATGCGCATCGATGTCTGGTCCGGCATGTTCCTGTCCAACCTCGTCATGTTCTTTATCATTGCCGCCTGCGGTGCATTGCTCTACCAGAACGGCATCACTGACATCACCTCAGCCGCCCAAGCTGCTGAAGCCCTGCGACCGTTCGCCGGTGACGCCAGCTATATGCTCTTTGCCCTCGGTATCATCGGCACTGGTCTTCTGGCCATCCCCGTACTCGCCGGATCAAGTTCGTATGCCCTCGCCGAAAGCTTCCGCTGGCGCGAAGGTCTCTACCGCGACCTCGGCCAAGCTCGGGCCTTCTATGGCATTATCATCATTTCCATGCTGGTGGGTCTCGGGATCAACTTCATTGGCATCGACCCGATTGACGCCCTGATCTATTCAGCGCTGGCCAACGCCTTCGTCGCGCCGTTCGTACTCGCCCTCATTGTCATGATCAGCAGCAACCGCAAAGTCATGGGCCGCTGGACGAACAAGCGCTCGACAACCATCATTGGCTGGTTCGTAACCGTACTCATGGGCGCAGCCGGCGTGGCCGCCGTGTTCGCATTATTCTAGCTTCTATAGCACCTGTTTCATATCGCTATTGCTTTGTATCGTGTTTTGTGGTATTGTATAAGTGATACCTATAGGAGGTTTTATGAGTCAGATTTGTTTAGCAATGCCTGAAGATGATGGCCCAGATCTTTATGTGAATGATATTCTAGAAGCTCGTGATTTAGCAGAACTGAATGGCAAATACCAATCGCTCTGTTGGGAAGTTGGCAGGATCGCTAGCCATGAAGGCACCGACCAGCCACAAAACCCTGCTTCGTAATTTCTCTTGATACCCCAATTCTAAGCTACACGTTCCGTAGCGCCTCTATCGGGTCTTTGCGCGCTGCCTTGAGGGCAGGGGCCGTACCGAAGATGATGCCGACAGCGAGAGACACGAAAGCCGCGAGAGCAACGACAGGCAAGGTGATGACTGGCTCAAGGTCGGTGACGATGCGGATAAATAAACTGAGTAGTATCGACACGACGATGCCGATTAATCCGCCGGCGACACTGAGAACGGTCGCTTCGACCATAAATTGAGTCATGATTTGTCGGCTGGTAGCGCCGATGGCTTTGCGGATTCCGATTTCGTGCATGCGCTCAGTGACAGACACGAGCATGACATTCATGATGCCGATACCGCCGACCAATAGGGAGATGGCTGCAATGCCGCCAATAAGACGCGTCATGAGGTTCAGGATGTTATTGGTTACCTCAAGGCTTTCAGCTTGTTTGAGCACCGTGAAGTCTTCTTGGTTGCCATGGGCTTTTTTGAGATTAGCTGTGACGCGGGCGGCAACCTTGCCCTCACTATCATTTCCTTCGGGCTGAACTAATATCTCGTAGATGGCCGCTTTGTTTTCTGTCAGATCACGGGAGACTTCATACGGGATAAAGGCCACGTTGTTAAAGTCTGTGTCGAGCGACAGGGGAGCACTGGGCATCTTTTTGAAGATACCACGGACGATGAATGTCTCGTCCTGGAAAGTGAAACTCCGCCCAAGTGGTATTTCTTCGCCAAAGACATCGCGGGCTACATTTTTGCCGATAATGACGCCATTTTGGTTGCTGTCATCGTCCGTGAAGAAACCGCCGTACTCTACCTCGGCCCTCAGCGCCGAAGGTAAGCCGGAAGTCGTACCAATAACCGGCACATTCCGGTATTCTTTCTTATCATAAATAATTGGACCGGCGATCGTACTGAGCGGTACAGCTTTGTCGACCCCCTCTGTACGTTGGACAATAGCCACATCACTATCGCGGAGTGATCCAAGCGAAGCAAAGCCAGAAAAGAGGTTTACACCCGTAATACTCCCTGAGCTGTCGCGGTTGACAACTTGGCCGGGCCGGATAGTAATCAAATCCTTACCAAGGTGGTTTATCTGCGACACAACCTGCTGCTTGACGCCCTCGCCGATACTGACCACGGTGACCACGGAAACAATACCAATGATCACACCCATCATCGTCAGGAAGCTGCGCCATTTGGCAGCCTTGACTGAAGCGTAGGCAGTTTTGAGATTGCCGCCAGTTATCGATTTCATGAGCCGCCCCTCCGGTGCTTCGACAGGCGCCTGGCCTTGCGCTTGCGTGCGCCGGCGTCATGAGAATCTCT
>DATHYB010000018.1:0-4289 GCA_035459365.1 Candidatus Limnocylindrales bacterium | reverse complement strand
AGATACCCTTGAAGCAGTCAATGATCTGTTCATGGGTGTATGTGTAAGTGTTGTCAGTGGTCAGTGCTACGGTTTCGTTCTCTTCGCCAGCTCCGCAGAGGTAGCTGATCTTGGTGCCGACGCGTCGGGCAACCTCAATTGCAGGGATGAGGTCGGAATCTGAACTCATTACGACGATGTGTTCGTCTGGGCTTGCGAGGGCTGACTGGACAATATCTATCGCGACACGGACATCGACGCCCTTTTCATGGAGCAGCATGGTGCGCTTGCCACATTCGTAACAGGTCCGGCTTTCGTGGACTTTGAGCGTTCCGGCCTTAATGACCTTAATGCCTTGATTCGTCAGGTCGGCAATCCAGCGGCGGTGCGATTCTTGGATTAGTTCAATCTTATGCTGTAGTTTGTGCGGAATTTCGAAGTCTGGCTGACGAATTTTGGTTGTGTAGTAAATGATTTCACTAGGTGTTTCACCAAGCGCTTCGGTGATGAGTTTGCGGACGTCGACCTTGATCATATCATCACGGTCATGGATACGGCGTTCGTGGTACAGGGCCGATACGAGCCTGTGCCGCAGGTTTTCGCCGTCGATAAAGACTTTCATATGCTAATGATAGCCGGTCATAAGTGATATGGCCAGCTTTGGCTCTGAGCATAAAAAAGCCCCGCTGAGTCCAAAGGACAACACGGGGTGTACTAGATATGCTAGTAGCACCGTTCCGTGTTGTCAATATCCAGTAATTGAACTCCGCCTATTACTCTTGCTACTCCGAACCACTGCCTGTGGATGGTAATCATAGGGGTTTGAATGATGAGCAGTATTTAATGGGCATCTAAAGCTGGTCTGTTTAGTATTTTGCCTACGCGGCTCCAAGGGCATTATTTTGCCATCAGCATAACATGCCGGGCAAAAAGGCTGTTTCTTAGCAGTATCTTCAACGCTCCAGTAAACCGAATCTTCTAAAATAAATTCAATTTTATTTTTGACTTGCTCCCTCAGTGCACTGTTAGCTTCTTTTAGACTTTGATTTTCTTCACGTAAAGAGAAAATGGTTTCTCTAGCTGCAAGTAAAGCTTCTTCATATTGTAAGTTAGTCGCCCGCTTGCCCAACTTAATTACATTTTGGACAAGACTAACAGTATCATTTACGGATGCTGGATCCATGTTACTTCTTGTCGTTGTCGACGACTTCGCCTTCAACTGGTCCGTCTTTGTCGGCTTTGGCATCCGCCTTGGATTCCCCAGCTTCAGAGTCTCCAGAGGCACTATCCGCGGAAGCCTGCTCGTACATCTTGGCCCCAATTGGCATCAGTTTGTCATTGAGCTCTTTAGCGGCTTTTTCTAGTTCGTCCTTGTCGGCTTTTTCGTCTTTGACGACTTTTTGGGCGGCTTCTACGGCTTCGTCGAGGGTTTTCTTGTCTTCGTCGCTAATCTTGTCGCCATTGTCGTTCTTGAGCTTCTCGGCTGAATAGATAGCGCTGTCGAGCAGGTTGCGGGCTTCGACGGCTTCCTTGCGCTTCTTGTCTTCTTCGGCGTGCGATTCAGCTTCCTTGGCCATCTTTTCGACTTCTGTCTTGTCGAGATTGCCGGAGCCTTGGATGGTAATGCTCTGCTCTTTGCCGGTTCCCTTGTCCTTGGCGGTGACATGCAAGATACCATTAGCGTCGATGTTGAAGGTAACTTCAATCTGCGGGACACCGCGAGGGGCTGGTGGGATACCGTCGAGCACGAAGCGGCCGAGGCTCTTGTTGCCGTCGATCATGTCGCGTTCACCTTGTCCGACATGGATTTCTACCTGCGGTTGGTTATCGGCAGCTGTTGAGAATACTTCAGATTTGCTGGTCGGAATGGTAGTGTTGCGCTCAATCAGCTTCGTCATGACGCCGCCCATAGTTTCAATACCAAGTGACAGCGGTGTAACATCCAGCAGCAGTACGTCTTTGACATCTCCTTGCAGGACACCACCCTGAATAGCAGCACCGATTGCTACGACCTCGTCAGGGTTGACACCCTTCATGGGGTCCTTGCCAAAGATCTTCTTGACCTTTTCTTGGACGGCTGGCATGCGGGTCATGCCGCCGACGAGGACGATAGCATCAATTTCTGAAGCTTTGAGACCGGCATCCTTGAGGGCCTTCTCACATGGCTCTGCAGTTTTGTCAACTAGCTCACCGACTAGGTTTTCGAGCTTCGAGCGGGTCAGCTTGTGCTCGAAGTGCTTGGGACCGTCAGCGTCGGCCGTCAGGAATGGCAGGTTGATGTCGACTTCTTGAGCCGTCGACAGCTCGATCTTAGCCTTTTCAGCTTCGTCGCGCAGACGCTGCATGGCGGCCTTGTCGTCTGAGATATCGATGCCGTGCTCTTTCTTGAATTCAGCGACAAAGTAGTTGACGAGGGCACGGTCGAAGTCGGCACCACCGAGGTGCGTGTCACCATTGGTCGACTTAACTTCAAAGACGCCGTCACCGAGTTCGAGGATCGAAACATCGAAGGTACCACCACCGAGGTCATAAACGGCAATTTTTTCGTCCTTTTTGCCGCCCTTGTCCAGACCGTATGCGAGAGCCGCGGCAGTTGGTTCGTTGATAATACGCTTGACCTCGAGGCCAGCAATCTTACCGGCGTCTTTGGTTGCCTGGCGTTGTGAGTCGTCAAAGTAAGCGGGCACTGTGATGACGGCTTCGGTGACAGTATCGCCTAGGAAGCTTTCGGCGTCGGCTTTCAGCTTGCCAAGGATCATGGCGCTGATTTCTTCAGGACTGTAGTCCTTGTCGGCCATCTTGACCTTCACGCCGTTACCGCTTTTGACGATTTCGTAGCCCATCAGTTTGAGGTCACGCTGGACTTCTTTGTCGCTAAAGTTACGGCCGATCAGGCGCTTGACTTCATAAATAGTGTTTTTGCTATTTGTAACCTGCTGGCGACGAGCAACTTGGCCAACCAAACGCTCCCCATTCTTGTTCACGGCAACTACTGATGGTGTCGTACGCTGGCCTTCTGAGTTAGCAATAATCTCCGGCTTGCCGGCCTGCATGACAGCCATAGCCGAGTTGGTAGTACCAAGGTCAATTCCAATAATCTTTCCCATAAGTCAGATCCTTTCTTTAGCAGATTACTTTGTAGAGTGCTAAAAGCTAGTACCAGCATAAAAAATTAGCACTCCTATGTCAAGAGTGCTAGATACTAATTGAATGACTCACTTATAAACCATGAATTTCGTTAACATCACGGAGAGCTCTGATGCCGAGGCTCAATGTCCTCTCTGGGCTCAACCCAAATCGATCAGCAACCTCTTTTTCCACGGGAAGGGGCTCATCACCATAAAGTCGCACAAATCGTTGAGACGTTGCATAACGATCAAGAGCATATTCGTACGCCATCCTTGAAGGCCCGTCACCTAACTCTTCGGTTAGTGGCTCAGGACAAGAATCATAAATTCCGAGCTTTTGAGCCTTTACCACTTCAGCCATGAACTCTAGATTCTGCTTCCATGAAGGAACTTCGTACATAATGCCTATTATACTATATTTATTATTTTTAGTAAATCGAACTGGGCGATCTGCTACTACAGCTTCACCTTAACCATGGCATGTCGGATGACTTCCTGACCCAGCATATAGCCCGATTGTAGTTCCTCGGAGACTACTTCTTGGGAACCATCGCCCTCTTCCATCTGTACGGCTTCATGGAAAGTTGGGTCGAACGGCTCGCCAACAGTTTTGATGCGTTCAACGCCTATATCAGCTAAGGTGCGCTCAAATTGTTTGACGACTCCTTGAACGCCTTTGACATAATCGTTGTCCTTGAGCTCGGCGGGCACGTGTTTGAGCGCGCGTTCAAAGGTATCTAGAACCGGCAAGAGGTCACGGACGACACCGGCTTTGACAATGTTCTTCATGCCAGCAATCTGCTCGTCGTGACGGCGGCGTAGGTTGGTTGCATCGGCACGTTCACGTTGAAGAGCGGCGGTCAGATCGGCAACTTGCTGCTGGAGTTGCTCGGCTTCAGCAGGATCAACTGCAGCATGGCTATCTTCTGAATGCCCTTGTTCTGATGGTTTATCAATGTACTCGTCGGGCTGGTCCTTGTGCTTAGTCATGTAAAGTATCTCCTGTTATTTCTTGTAGCACTGCGTTAAAATCCTGGTGCATTTCTAACACTTCATCTGCAGCTCTTGTGCTTAAAACATTGTATTCATCGAAGCTTAGTCCATCCGCCAGTGCGCCCAAACGCATGATACGGAGTGACCTTCTTGAGTCTTCATCTATGAGACGTAAATTATTGGTATCAG
>DATHYB010000017.1:0-4318 GCA_035459365.1 Candidatus Limnocylindrales bacterium | reverse complement strand
AGGTTTCGGTACAACTTTAGCGACGACAGGTTTTGGAGCTGGTTCTGGATCGGGGCGCGTCAGGGCGTAAGCTGCGCCGCTGCCAATGAGTATGATGAAGCCGACACCGAGCAGTATGGCTTGCTTTCGGGTGGGCTTTTTGAAAGCAAAACGGCGCTTTTTATCTGAGTTGTCTGGCAGTACCACGTCTTGGTCCACGGGTTCATACAGTCTATCCGCGGAGAAGGGCTGCGCTGCTGTCAGCGGCATGCTTGCTGAGTACGTTTGGCTGGTTTGGGCAGGCCGTGGTGAGATATCTGGTGACAGATTCTGCATTGAACGGGGTGACGCTGCGTTTCCCAATGGCTGGCCATAACTATCGAGCCGGGTAGGTTTGCGCGCCGGCGGACGCTGAAAGTCATCAATCATACTGTCTATTGTAACAATGCTTATGCTACGAGGCCAGCTGTTTTGCAGGTTTATTTACAATGCTGCCAGTTGTTGTTCGAGCCGCTGTAGGCTGCGCTTTTGTTTGTTGAAATGCCCGATACGTGGGTTTTTAGATCAGAGACACTTTTACGGTTCAACGTCCAATGCTTTTCTGATAATGGCCGATCGGAGTTCAGATAAAGTATCAGGGTGGTGGTAAGGAACCTCTCCTGGCATATTCAAACTATAGGTCTCCTGGCACATTGGACCGTCTGCGCTTGTACTGACGGCTAATGCACCATAGACTGGACGCTCGTCATATGCTGGTAGTGCGTGCGCACCTGAGAATAATCCCTTGATTCCCCGGGGCCGTTCCGGGTTTGGATTAGGTGTAGGTGTGATAATATGTCCTTCATCATCGAGAGGCAGTATGACGATCCGGTGTTCCGTAACCCGGGGACTATATATATCAGCGGAATCATTAAATTGCGGAGAACCTGCTCCAACCGCCGGAACTGCTGGGATATCATAAATATTTACCCCTTTTGTATCGCGGTGCTCGTCATGAAAGGGAGTACGGACTTGGTGATGGGCGACGTTGTTATAGGGAAACGTTGATCCATCTTCCGTAGTCTTATATTTTTCATGACCGTGATAGGGTTCAACAAGTGTTTCGTCTATAGCACCTTTCACCGCTTCCTGCCAGGTAGTTGTAGTAACAGGATTTTCGAACATGACTGGGCATGCGCCAGTCGGACTGTCCATCAGTACTTCAGCGGCATTTTTCCCAAAATATTCTGCTATATCCTTACCCGATGCCATGAGAGACTCCCTGTCGCATTAATGTAGCCAATACTTTACTATCGATCAATCCAATTGTAAAGTATTGTATTTGTTGATTGCCTTAAGTCTCGAAGGCGTCAAGCTGACTTTCGATTCGGCTTAGGCTGCGCTCTTTGCCGAGTACCGACAAGGTTTCAGCGAGGCCCGGGCTTGCCGGTGCTTGCGTCGTGGCAATCCGAATCAGACTAAATAGAATTGCTGGTTTCTGACCGGTCGTTTCGAGCAGATTGTTCAAGCGCTCTGTCAGGTCTTGAATGCTAAAGTCACTTTCCATGAGCCGTTCCCTGCCCTGCTCGAGGAGCCCCCTGAGCTCAGCGTGTTCCAGCTTCTTGAGCTGCTTATGACCGCTGATCAGTTCCGGGTTCAGAGGCAAATCTTCATAGAAGAAGGAGGTAAGGTCTGGGAGTTCAGCGAAGAACTTGAGCCGTTCCTGAACGAGACTCAGAACCTGACGCTTGTAGTCATCATCAAACGCACTCGCGCTTTCCGGCCAGTAGGACTGCACGCGGGAGTAGAGGTCGTCGAGGTCAAGGGCACGGATGTGCGCACCGTTCATCCAAACCAGGCGCTGCTCGTCAAAACGTGCACCGCTCCGCTGGACACGGTCGAGGCTAAACTTTTCAATCAGCTCTTCGACGGTGAAGATTTCTTGTTCTGTCCCGTCATTCCAACCGAGGGAGACCATGAAGTTTATCAGGGCTTCTGGCAGGTAGCCTTGATCGCGGTACCAGAGTACGGGCTTGGCGCCGAGACGCTTACTCAGCTTGGTACCTCCCGTCTCGCCGAGTACCGGCGGAGCGATTGCATTAATGGGCGTTTCCCAGCCTAGTGCCTCATGCGTGGCTAAAAATTTAGGTATACTGGCAATGAACTCTTGGCTACGCAGCACATGCGATATGCCCATCAGATGATCATCTATGATATGACAGAAATTGTAAGTTGGGAAACCGTCGGCCTTCATGATGATGTAATCATCTACCATCTCTGGGCCCATCTCTATCGTGCCCATTATGGCATCATTCCAATTGTAAGACTTTGTGTCGAGTTTGATGCGGAGCGGCTGGCTGCCGTCCCAGGCTGGCGGGTTTTCTGGCCGGTGGTCGCGGTACAGGAACGGCCTCTTTGCGGCCATGGCTTGTTTGCGTAGTGCTTCCAACTCCTCTACAGAGTACGGGTCGGCATATGCCAGGCCCTTGTCGTATAGCTGCTGGGCGTGGTGCTTATAAATATCGAGACGTTGCGATTGAATGTACGGGTCGTGCGGACCCCCGACGTCCGGTCCCTCATCCCATTCCAGGCCAAGCCAACGAAGCGTCTCTTTGATGTTTTCGGTGCCACCCTCAACTTCCCGCTTCTGGTCAGTATCCTCGATACGAAGCAGGAACTGGCCGTCGGAGTGGCGAGCCAGCAGCCAAGCAAACAGTGCTGTACGAACGGTGCCACAATGCAGGGCGCCGGTGGGGCTGGGTGCGAAACGGGTGCGGATGGGTTTAGGCATGCTGGAATTCCTTCAGTTTTATAGCAATATAATTCTTGGCCGTAGGGTTGGGGTCAGCCCACGCTTCGTTGAATACGGCAGGTGTGACCGTACGAGCGCGTTGTGCAGGCAGGCCTGGATCATGGAATGTAATTTCTGAATCAGTAATATCATATACCACTACTGAATGGCCGACGTATCCTTCTCGGCCGTTAAGCTTTCGAGAATTTACCACAATATTCAGCAGATACCCTTCCTGAAGCAGTGGTCGTAATTCGTCCAGACTGGGGATTCGATTTTCGACGCGAACGGACGGCTCCTCTAGAACGGCCTGGTATGTTCTCTGTTCTTGGGGAATATCGCTGTTAGCTACCTGCCAAGCGGCTGCCTCTTCGCCGAAGGCTCGCCGCAAATACTCGCTGCCCTCTTCAATAAAAGCTGGTCCGTCAAAGCCTTCAACCATAACCACGTCAAAACCCATGCCAGCGAGATTTACGATCATTTGCTGCGGCCATGTACTGAGTCCTGGGACTTTTCCGGAAAGCTGCTCAAGCTCTGACATTGAAAAATCTCTATCGGGCAGAAAATACTTCAATATCATCTGCATCGATGCTTGGAAGCAGTGAGTGTTATCTTCAGTGTTCGAGTAGAATGGTACGTCTGGCATTCGAGCTATTATAGGAGAAAAACAGCCTGTGGTAAATCGAGGCTACAAACTACCGGCCAAATCGAGCAGTTGGGTGCTAGTCAAGCTTTGGTTGCCGTTGATAGTGTACCAGATGCCATTGTCTACCCAGGTCGCGGTGTTGTCGCCGTAAAGGTAGATGGTGCGGCCGGCTCGTTCAATCGTTTGGTACGACTTGGTGGTCGACATTACGAAATTGTCGAGGAGTGATGCGCTGTTCCAATCAGAGGCTTTTTGTACGATTTTGTAGGACTGGGCTGGGTCGGACTTTGAGAAGTAGTTCAGTGTCACGTCGTCTGTTGAATACGCGAGATTTCCAAAAGTAAAGCCGGTTGGGTTGTAGCCTGGCATGGTAGCTTGGATGCCGGCTTTGGATGAGGCTATTTTCATCTCGATGTAGGGCTTGTTCTGGTAGCCAATGAAGCCGACAAGTAGCAAAGTTAAAAATGCGGCAGTCGCAAAACCGGCAATGCGGCCGCGCCGCTTAGGTGCGTACGTTTGCTTATGGCTGGTGGCTTCGGCCAGTGCTTGCTCGAAAATATCTGAGTTCAATTGTTGAGCTGGGGCGGCTACAGGAGCTCTCTGTGGGCGCTGGATAGCTTTATATGCAGCAGCTGGGGCGCGAAGTTCCGAACGGACTGGTGTTGGTTGAAGCGTGCTGGCCTGTGGCTGTTTGATCGCCGCGGGTATATGCGTTGCTGGCTGCTTGTGGGCGGCAGTAGTCATGACGGCCGTACGAGTTTGGCTGTATTTGCTGACAGCAGGGCTTTGGATGATTCGCTCGGCTCGGCGTAATCGTTTGTGGTCGACGCTGGCATGTGATTTTTTGGGAACGACTGTCTGAACTGGTACTTTAGCAAGTATGTCGGTACGGGTCTGGGCTTTGATAACAGATGGCGCGGTCA
>DATHYB010000016.1:0-5054 GCA_035459365.1 Candidatus Limnocylindrales bacterium | reverse complement strand
ATACGGCGGCGAGAAGATGAGTAAATCGCTGGGCAATCTCGTCTTCGCCAAAGACTTGCTCAAGTCGTACGATGCTTCGACAATACGACTGGCCCTCATGCACTACCACTACCGTGAAGGCGGCGAATGGATTCCTGAGCTGCTGGTCGAATCCAGGGAGCTTCTGGACCGCTGCACGGCAGCCGCGGCCCGTGCTTCTACTGCCGCTACGACCAAGCTGTATATGTCGGTCATACATGCCCTGGAAGATGATCTCGATACCCATGCTGTCGTGCACCATCTCGATGATTTTGCTACGAGCCCCGATGACTATGCCTCAGTCGGTACTTTCCAGGATAAGGTGCTTGATGGTCGAGAGTATGCGTTCGATGCTACCTTAGCATTGCTCGGCCTGACTCCAAGCGGCTCATCGTCGGTCTAGCCGACTGTACCTTATTTAACTGCCTCATCCCTCACTTCTCAGTATAGTTAGTCATGTTATCAATCTAAGCCAAGGAGGTCATTATGGGCTTAATGGACGACGTGAATAACATGCGTGATAAAACTGATATGGATGAAAAAACCATGGAAATGATGAAGAAGCGCAAGCAGAACGGCGAGCAGCAAGACCAGCAGCCGCAATCAGAATAGTCTTGCTGATTACTTAAGAGCCCCTTTCCTGGGGCTCTTTTTATATAGGCTATAATGCAGTTTGACTCTCAATTCTATGAAGGAAAATAAACAACAAACGTGATCTGTTGCATAAGACGTTATCAGAGAGGGGCGTCAGAAAGCTAAGCTCTTGAACCATATGGTTCGTGGCATATAATAGCGTCTAGCGATGTGTGTGCTGGCCTCGGCCTTCAACATACGGGCTTTACATTTGGGATACATACTCACTGGTTGTGGCTTTTCGTTACAATTAAGCGTCACTGTTTACCGTTACAAGCAATGGTTCACTTGGTCTAGGTTGGCATCGAGCGGTCGCCCTCCCGAATCCATAGAATCTTATCCTACAAAATCCGTTCACTGATCGACATTCGTCTTATCAGTCCTCTTTTTATAAATCATTTTCTAGGAGCTTGAACTATGAACACCTCAGCACGCAGTGTAATTAACAAAGAAGTTGCCGTAACGAGCCTGTACTTCCGCCCCGGCCGTGATATCAAAGGTTACCCGAAGCGCATGGAGTACGAAGGCCGCGAATACACCTTTCTTGAATCTGGCCTGCGCTGCCTCATCAAGAAAGGCCAACAGTTGTTTGAAATCTTCGAAATGACTGATGGCACTCGGGACTATCGCTTGAAGTTTGATGCTGCTGCACAGATTTGGACCCTTATGGGAACGCGGGAGCACACCAATGCCTACTAGTCTGCAAACTCCCGTGCTTGATGCGGGGGCTAAACAATTAAACATTGGATATGCTCTCAGTGACCACGATGCCGTCCTGCACCACGGTGACGGCTATGTGCTTCGAGTCCGCGACCTACCGGATGCTGATCGTCCCCGGGAGAAACTGCTAGCACATGGACCAGGTGGACTAAGCACAGCCGAAATTGTAGCGATTCTACTCGGCGTCGGTACGCGCCGGGAAGATGTTATGGTTATGGCGCGCCGTATCCTCAAGGAGTATGGCGAATCGGCTTTAATGCATGAATCGAAGCCACAAAAGCTCGCCGATACGCTGCATATACCCCTTGCAAAAGCTTGTCAGCTGGTCGCAAGCTTCGAGCTCGGCAGGCGATTTTATCAAACCCGTTCAGGCAAACCTATGTATGTGCGCACAGCCCAGCAAGCCTATGAGTATTTGTCTAACATCGGATCGTCTCCGAAAGAGCAGCTGCGGGCGCTCTACCTGAGTAGTCGGTATCAAGTCATTCATGAAGAGGTTGTTTCGATCGGTAGCCTGACCGCGAACATCGTTCATCCTCGGGAAGTATTCCAGCCGGCGATCGAGTACGGCGCAGTTGCGGTCATCATCGCCCATAATCATCCGTCGGGTTCATTCGAGCCGACTGGTGCCGACCTCGACGTAACGGAGCAGCTGCTTGAAGGCGGCAAATTGCTCGGTATAGAGCTTCTCGATCACCTGATCATCACCCAAACATCGTATATAAGCATTATAGGAGGTTCAGCATGACAGCTGGCGTATATCGACTCAAACTCACCCAGGGCTTTTCAGGGCATTTCCCTGGAGCTATAGGATACGTGCGCGATGGAGAGGATGACGGTTCTGAACTCGCAATGGTGGCCCGTGTCCGTTCGGGTGACTACTTTATGACGCTTGCCACAGAACTCGACAAGTGCGCTCAATCGCTTGCCCGGGAGCAAGGCGATGAAGCAGCCGAGCTCGAACGGCTCGTCAGTGAACTGCTACTAGTTCATAAGCAGTTTGAGATAGTAAGGAAAAAGTCATGAGCCAGATCATGGCCGCAGCCTCAGCGCCCCTGCCCCAGCATAAGCGCTGTGCCTGTAGCACGCATTTTCCGTCAGGCGGTTACCTGGGCATGCGCCCTGCCCGCATCCATAGCAGGCCGAGCACTGTACTATAGACGAACTATCGTAATGTAGTTCTCCCAGAGAGGTACCTATCAGGTTGTGCGCCATATCAGATACGCGTAAGCATCTCAGAGATGGTACACTGTTCAGTATTGTTGACGAGAGGAATACCGAACTATGCTACTGTCTGTAGCGATCCATGAGAAATCATTTGGAACGAAAGTGCTGTACCGAGACCTTGCGTTCTCGATCGAGCAAGGTGAAAAGGTCGGTCTTATAGGTGGCAATGGTACTGGTAAATCAACGCTGTTTGACATCATTGCTGGGCAGGACCACGACTACGACGGCGAGGTAATTCTGAAGCGGGGCGCAATTCTTGTATCGAGCCGTCAGGAGCACCATGGTTTTGAAGGGATCACCGTGCTGGAGTATCTGCAGGGCGACTTGCCAGAGTATAAGAAGCTAGCCAGAATTATTGATGCCTACCCTGCAACGATGGGGGCAGATACGCGCAAGCTGCAAATCTACAGTGATGCGCTCGAGCGGTTCGGACAGCTGGGCTACTACCAATTGGAAGACGAGCTTGACCAAGCCTTTGAGCGCTACCAGATTGACCCCGCAACCATGCATCGTACGCTCGGTCAGCTCAGTGGTGGACAGCGCCGGATGGTTGAGCTTATCAAAGTGCAGCGTTCTCGCGGCCATCTCGCCCTCATTGACGAGCCCACGAACCACATGGACTTCGTGGCCAAAGAAACATTCATAAAATGGTTAAAGGCTGCATCTGAGGCGATTGTTGTGGTGACACATGACCGGGATGTTCTGCGGTCAGTTGATCGTATATTGGAGCTGCGGGATGGTGAGATGCTGTCTTTTAAGGGCAACTATGACGATTACCTCCGTTCGAACACCCAGCAGGTATCGTCGCAGGTCAATGAATATGACATTACACAGCGGCGGATTAAAAAGCTTGAAGAAGACGTTATTCGCTTCAAGCGACTCAAAGAAAGGTCACGTGATCCTGGCACGATCCGTCGTTTCAAGTCCCAGGAGCAGTGGGCGCGGGACGAGCTGGCGCAGCTGGAGGCTCTACAGAAGCCGTCGTTCTGGATCGACAAAGAATCAGTTGCATCGCTACCGACGAAGCTGGCATCGTCTTATGACACCCATAAGGCTCGAACTATACGTATAAAAGCACGGTCAGCGGGCGGCGGTACACATCGTCAGCTGATCGACGTCCAGGAGATGTCGCTGGGGTACGAGCGGCAGCCTCTGTTCAAGGATATAAGCTTCCGTTTGCATGAAGGTGAACGGCTCAGGCTGCATGGCCGGAATGGTGCCGGCAAGACGACACTTGTCCAGGCAGTTCTGGCTCAAGCTGATAAGAAGCCCCTAACTTCAAAGTGCTTCAAAGGCTCAATCAGCCTCGACCGCCAGCTTGCTATTGGTGTCTATGATCAGGAGCTCGACCCCTCCCTGCTGGGGATGAGCCTCGAAGATGCCATTGCCCGCATGCTAGATGCGAAAGGCCTTCCAGTCAGCCAACAGCAGGTCAAACAACTGCTCGGAGATTACCTTTTCAACCCGGCATCTGATGGAGCGCTAACAATGGAACGGCTTAGTGGCGGCCAGAAGGCCCGTTTTCAGTTGATGCGTATGCTTGCTGCTGAGCCTTCGCTGCTCATACTCGACGAACCGACAAACCACCTCGACTTGCCGAGCATAGAAGAGCTTGAATCAGCCTTGCGTCGATATGAAGGCGCAATCATATACATCTCTCACGATAGCTATTTCGCAAAAGCCCTCGGCGGCAATGAAATCAGCATTCCCTGAGGCACGACAAGGGCTATCGATTGTAGACAATCACCCGCATCTGCGGCACGAGAGCCTTGGCTTCGTCGTATCGCATACCGGCACGAACTCCAAAGGCTTTAGCTTGTTGCGAACAGGACGTTATGATGTAGCGGTGTAAGTTTCGCTTTGGCCGAGTAGACGGAATGTAGCGTTTGCTCGGAGGCGTTGCATCGACAGCGAACGCCCAAAATAGTTTTTCGTTGATAATTTTTGTTGCACTCATAATAATACCCTCACCCTCTCAGTCCGAAGTGTTATAGTTGCTGGCGTCTTTACGGTAACGCAGCTCAACCGAATGTAAGAATCATGTGTCAGGAGGTCAGGATGGCGTCCAGGGACCGGAGTTTGGTTGCCTTTGCGGTAGAGCTTACCTGTAGGGAGCCTTAGAGGCAACACAAGTACAGCTAGCCGTATTGTACAACATGCTTGCGTCAAAAGCTACAACATAGGAAAGATATACTGCTTATGCTTGTGCCAAGGACGATTGCTTGAGGGGTTTGTCGGGTGTTTCAACGCTCGGAAGGTAGACGGAAAACGTCGTTCCCTTGCCGAGCTCTGAAGATACGGCGATGGTACCGCCATGGATTTCAATGATTTCTTTGGACCAGTACAGGCCCAGACCGGTGCCGCCGACTTTGACAGACAAAGGGTTCTCTATACGTGAGAACTTTTTAAATAACTTCGCTTGATCCTCCTGGCTGATGCCAACACCTTCATCGATG
>DATHYB010000015.1:0-4735 GCA_035459365.1 Candidatus Limnocylindrales bacterium | reverse complement strand
AACGATATTGAATAAACCTGACATTTATGTCATAATGTACTGATGTCTGAATACACTTCTCCTCCTGTCAGGGAGCCGTCTCTTCTCGGCATCCACCTCGGTCTGATCAAAGATTTACCTGATGCCATACGCGGTGGTTTGACTGATCGTGTCAATATGCTCGAAACATTTGCCGACGACCCTGCAAATGCCTCTATCTGGCTGGCTGTCATTGATAAAACGCTACAAGAAGAAGGGCTGAATCTTGGTCAACCCGAAGAACTGCGAGATGTTCCGGCTGCCGAACTTGCCGACTATGCAATTCAAATGCTACAAACTGACCCCTCTGACCGTTACCAGCTCACTACCTCGTACGCGTCAAATGGGAATCGTTGGTTCGACATCCTCTATGGCTTTCATAGCCCAAGCGCTGATGCGGCAATTGAAGGAGCCCTTAAACTTCATCCACAACCCGAAGGCGTGGCCGTGGACTTAGGCTGTGGCACCGGCAAGACTACGGCAAAAGTGGCGAGTTATGCAGACGCTACCATTGGTATAGACATGAGCCCTGATCTACTAACCGTTGCCCAAGTTGAGCAGGAGGCTAATACTTTCATGCAAGCGGATGTTACCGAGCTGCCATTCAGTGATAACTCAATCAATGTCATTACAAGCAGCGGCCTCCGCGGAGCGCTTGATGCAAACCAAGCCCTTCGCATGTACAGCGAAGTAGCCCGGGTCCTGCAGACCGGAGGTAGGTATATAGATAGCGATTGGCGACTACCCAAGGATATTGTCCTCAGTGTCGGCGGTTTTGGAAAGGTTGAGCACCCCGATGCTCATCCAGAATATCTTAAGTCCTTTGTAACCTGGCGGGCCGTACTCCAAGACATGATTGTCGATATGACGAGCGGCAAATTTGAGAAAGCTGATAGCTTGGACGAGTCCGGCTACCAGTGGCAAGAATATCTCTGGGGTTTGGGCATGTACGAGACGCGAGGTAACCTAATCAGTGATTTCGATTCTCGATGTGCCGTAGCCCGAATTCTGCATAAAGACCCAACTCGGGCCGAGAAGGAACGGCGGCAGGCCCATCAGTATATTCGTTCAATGAGGGATTAGCCGCAGAAGGTCGGCAGTGCCCTTTGAGGGTTAGCCTAATGTCTTGTAACGTTCAGCTTCTGTCTTGATCGTTTCGAGTGCTTCTCGGGCAGTTTCAAGCTGCTCCTTAGTTTGGGCCACAACCTGGCGCGGCGCATTGTCCGTGTAGGACTTGTTGCTCAGCCGGGCTTCGAGACGCTGTACGACCTGTTCTTGGGCGGCTAATTTCTCCTCCAGTTTGTGCTGATAGTCGCGGGCCGTCGCTTGGTCAATATCCAGCCAACAGTCAATACGGGTATCTGTGAGGTGTAGTCCATTGCCGTCTTCAACACTGGTAACGTTGCTCAGCCGGGCCATGCGTTTGATGAGGGCCGCGTTTCCGTCCAAAAACTTCTGCCCCGAGTGGTACAGTGTCACGTCGGTTGCTTGCAAAGACTTTATGATAAACCGACACTCACTGACGATAGCCTTCAACTCCTCGAAGTCTGCCGCCGCCCGTTTATCATAGGACATGGCTTCCGGCCAACGTGACTGAACTAAGAGACTGTCACCTTGCCACCTAAGCGTCTGCCAAATAGTTTCTGTTACAAAAGGCGCGAACGGATGCGCTAGTTTCAAGATAGCTTCCAGACTGTGCATGAGCAAAGCGGGATTTTTGTCAGTTTTGCTGGCCTCAATATACCAGTCGGCGAAGTCGTCCCACACGAAGTGATATAGGACCTCGTACGCTTCACTGAAGCGGTACTGGTCGAGATGTGCTGCCATGCCGTCAGCAGATTGTTGTAACTTACTCAACATCCAATGATCAGCTGCGCTCACAGGTTTTGCCCTGCCCTTGTTTGTTTCCTGCTCGCCGACGGCATCTTCGATGTAGCGGGCTATGTTCCAGAGCTTATTGCAGAAGTTACGGGCATCTTCGACTTTGCGGGTGTCATAGCCGCGATTTACAGCAGGCGCTCGGCCGCTGATGATACCCATGCGTAGGGCATCCGAGCCATACTGGTCAATCACGGGCAGCGGGTCAACGACATTGCCGATCGATTTACTCATCTTGGAGCCGTCTTCGGCCATGACATAGCCGTGGATATACACGTCCTTGAATGGCACCTCGCCGGTGACGTAGAGACCCAGCATAATCATCCGTGACACCCATGGATACAAAATTTCTCCGCCCGTTTCCATCAAGCCGTTCGGATAGAAGGTCTTGAAGTCGTCAGTGCCGAGGCCGAGTGTGGCGTACGGCCATGAGCTGCTGCTGAACCAGGTGTCGAAAACGTCCGGGTCACGGTGGTAGATTTTGTCACCGATAGTTATCAGAGTTTCCCCTACTCGCTCGTCATAGATCCAATCTGACGGATCATCGACGTTCTGAAATGCCGGGATCGGGATACCCCAGGCAATCTGCCGAGAAATGTTCCAGTCCCGCAAATTCTTCAAATAGGCAATCAGCTGGTCTTTCTTGGTCTCCGGATAAAAGGTAATCTTGCCAGCTTCGAGGGCTTTGATCGCATCGGCGGCCAGCGGCTGCATATTGATAAACCACTGCTCGCGCAGCATAGGCTGGATTGGCGTACCGCACTTATAACAGTGGCTGACATTGTGAGTGTGGTCCTCGGTCTTTACGAGCAGCCCCTGGTCTTCTAGGTCAGCTACGATCCGTTTTCGGGCTTCATCGACGACTAAGCCCCGGTACTGTTCCGGTACGTCGGCTGTCATCTTGCCCTCGTGGTCAATGACGCTGATCCGGGGCAAGTCATGCCGCCCGGCCGCATCATAGTCATTCTGATCGTGTGATGGCGTCAGTTTTACGGCACCAGTCCCAAACTCACGATCCACGAAATCATCGGCAATTACTGGAATCTCCCGGTGTGTCAGGGGTAGTTTAACTGTTTTACCGATGAAACGGTGGTAGCGTGCATCCTCAGGGTGAACGGCCACACCGGTATCACCGAGCATTGTTTCCGGCCGCGTCGTCGCCACGACCAGCTCGCCTGTCCCGTCGGTCAGGGGATAACGGATAAACCACAGTTTCCCCTGCTCTTCCTTATGGACAACCTCAATATCGGCGAAGGCCGTGCCATGAAACGTACAGAAGTTAACCAGGCGCTCACCCCTGTAAACAAGCCCTTCGTCCCACATTTTTTTGAAGGTCGCGTAGGCTTGTTTGACGATTTTGTCATCGAGCGTAAAGGTAAAGCGACTCCAGTCACAGCCAACGCCCATGCGGCGCATCTGCGCTTCAAAGTTACCTCTGTTCAGAGCTACAAAGTCCCAGATCTGGCCGTACAACTCCTCGCGGGAGAAATCAAACCGGCTCTTCCCTTCCTTGGCCAAGTGCTTTTCATAGACAACCTGCGTTTCAAAACCAGCATGGTCGGCGCCGGGCAGCAGAAGTGTGTTATCCCCTTTCAAGCGGTGATACCGAGCGGTAATGTCTTGAAGCGCAGCCGTCAGCTCATACCCGATATGCAGGTTGGCATTCGCATTCGGCGGCGGCATGACGATAGCATAGGGATCTCCCTTACCTGCTGGCTTGAATGCTTCGGTGCGCTCCCAGAGGGCGTAAATATCCTGCTCGTACAGGCCGGGCTCATAGACTTTTGGCAACTTCATAGACGCACTCTCCTCTCTCGTACTCCCTCAAGCATAACACCTTACAGTTTCTCTGCCTACAGATGTAGCCAGAGACTTAGCGTAAAATTTTCACATGAAAGAAAACAACTAAACACAAGACTTTTCACGTAAAAGTCCTCTGCTTAATCCCCTTCTGTTCCGCTCACCGGATCAATTGTCGTCCGCAATCTATGTGCGAGGTCTGCAAACTATGTGCAAGTTTTTGACTGTGTAAACTATGTACACGACGAACTTTTTGTTTTTGCTCTCGTATCATACCGCTCATGCTCAACTTTGTCAAGTTGACAAATCACGAACTGATTTCTAATATTGCAGCGTATGCCCGAAGAGTTACATGTTGTCCGTCCACACCATTCACCAATTAGAAGGGTAGTGGACCCTGAACGGCGGCTACCTGATATTGCCTTAATTGAAAATAATCAGCTCACTGATGCCTATACAAAAATGCACAAGCCGCATAGCGTACATGGATATGAAATAGCTACCCGAGATGGCTTTGCAGGCTGGATGGCTGTTGTCGAAGACACTGACAGTGATGCATGTTATTTCGCAAACATTGAATTAGACGAAAACTACCTGCGCTCGAAGCAGGGAATAGGGCTTGCCGCCTATGTCCTGGCAATTGAAACGGCTCACGCAGTAGGTAGACGGTTCCGCACAGGTCAGACCGTGTCAGAGCCGGCTAAACATCGCTGGGAGGGCTTTGTCGATTTAGGAGTTGCTCAGGTCCATGAACTATTCGAATATCTAGGTAATTTACGTGAAGGTAGTGCTTATAGTCACTATCTGGCGCATGTAGATATTCCGCCACTCACATGAATGTTTACATGCTGAGATTTGGAGCGATATCGAGTGTGTACGGATCTGCCGTTTCAGCGCCGAGCATTGCTTTATAGTAGCCAAGTGTGGCAACCATCGCGCCATTATCAGTACACAGTTTCGGATCTGTGTAGTTGATGGGCAAGGGGAGTCGCTCGCTGAGCTGCCGACGCAGTTCGGGGCTACTGGCCACGCCTCCACC
>DATHYB010000014.1:0-5701 GCA_035459365.1 Candidatus Limnocylindrales bacterium | reverse complement strand
CGTGAGGCAAGGTTCGACGATGTGGTTGTAGAACAGGATATGTCTCGCGAAGAGGTTATCAACCGCTTGGGTCAACCACATCTACATAGTGCAGGAGTCAGTGATCGGTTGGAGGATATCATGTCGCAGCTGGAAGGAAATGATGCCCAGCTACTGAGAGACGCTAGTCACACAGTTGGGCTCGTCCGCCGCGCTGGTCTTGCCCAGCTGTATGCGCCACCAACAGCAGCCTTGGATATGCTGTCAAATTCGGATCGTTACTCGTAGTACAGCTTGTTAGTTACTGTCCTGGCCGGTACAATAACAGGAATGCAAAATCTCTTTCATTCTCATTCGCCGTTTCGCATATTTGCGTTTTCGGTACTCGCAACAGTACTAACATTCATTTTTATCGGCGTGCACCTGGGTCCGGGTGCATTAGTAGTCGGCCTGATTCTGATGGCGGTAGAGCTAGCCTTTAGTTTCGATAATGCCATCATCAATGCCAAGATTTTGGCCACTCTGTCGAAGTTCTGGCAGCAATTATTCCTGACCGTTGGTATCCTGATTGCTATCTTTGGTATGCGAGTTGTGTTCCCGATTTTGATCGTCATGCTGACGGCTGACCTTTCGTGGGGCAGCGTGGTTGACCTTGCCCTGAACCATCCTAAGGAATACGCCGAGAAGCTTGATGTGGCACACCCGTCCATATCGGCATTTGGTGGCGGTTTCTTGCTGATGTTGGCCCTGCATTTCTTTATGGATGACCACCGTGAAGTTATGTGGATCCGTCAGATTGAAAAGCCTCTCATGAAGTTTGCTCGCTGGTGGGTGCCGGCCGTGGTATCAGTTGTTGTCATGGGCATCTTCGCACTGTTGCCGTTCAACGCACATCCGGGCGAGACAATCCGGGCAGGACTGATGGGTATCGGTGTGTATCTGGCTATTAATCTATTCACGGAATGGCTCGGTAAGGTTGCTGGCAACCAAGAAGTAGGCAAGCGTGTGGGTTTTGCGGCCTTCATGACATTCATGTACCTCGAAATTCTTGATGCGAGCTTCTCGTTTGACGGGGTTATCGGTGCATTTGCAATTACCAACGACGTGATTCTCATTGCTGCCGGACTGGGTATCGGTGCTGTCTGGGTGCGGTCGCTGACGGTCTATATGGTCCGGAAGGGTACGCTAGATACCTATAAGTATCTAGAACATGGCGCGCACTATGCCGTCTTTGTGTTGGCGGCAACGATGCTCCTGAGCCTCGTGGTGCATGTGCCCGAGGTGTTGACGGGCGTTCTCGGTTTAGGGCTCATCGGTGCCTCAATCATTGCTTCTCGGCAGGCTATGAATGCCCGGACGAGTGGTACATAAGCAGTATCGGTGTATTCGTATATCCATCGATAGTCCCTCATCTTGAGGGTAAGCGGCTATACTAATCCTATGACTCGAGATAACCTAGCATTTCTGGAGCAGCCGGCTGCTGTGGTGGCCTGCGAGCTCCTCGGCTGGGAACTGATACTCGAAACAGAGCAACGACTCCTCCGCGGACGAATTGTCGAGACTGAAGCCTACGACCAAAGCGACGCTGCCAGCCATAGTTATAAAGGACGGACGCCGCGGACTGATATTATGTTCGGACCGGCTGGATTTTTGTATGTTTATTTTACTTACGGCATGCACTACTGTGCCAACGTTGTCACGGGACCGGAAGGGGAAGGCTCGGCAGTTCTCATACGTGCTCTCGAGCCGCTTGAAGGCCAGGACATAATGACACAAAACCGTAAGGGCCGCGGCGGGCGCGACCTGACGAACGGTCCGGCCAAGTGGTGTCAAGCCTACGGCATAGAACGGACATGGAACGGACATGATCTGCAGAAGTCCCCGCTCACGCTCGTACATGATGCTGCCGAGGAACCGTTTGAGATCGTGCAAACTACCCGAATTGGTATATCAGAGGCCAAAGATGTACCGTGGCGGTTCTATATCTCTGGTAACACGTATGTATCGAAACTTTAGAAATCGAACATATCCGACAAAAACGACTCTTTTTTGTGCCGTTTGTGCTGGTTGTGTCCATGGCCGTACTCGTCGTAGGTGTGACCGGGATCTCGGTAGTTCGGCCCTTCAAAGCGAGGTCTGCTGTCCTCGTCGGGCTTGAAATATTCCTGGCCAGGAATCGGTGCTGAAGTATGAGGCGCGTGACGGCCGTATGCCTGATCGCTTCGTTCGATCAATTTATCGAGCTCCCCGCGGTCGAGCCAGACACCGCGGCACTTGGGGCAGTAGTCAATTTCGACACCTTCGCGGCTCGTCATCTCAAGGGTTGTTCCGTCATTCGGGCACTGCATAGCTATAGTCTCCTTACAGCACCTAGTATATCGCCCTAATCCAAAGTCAAGCTGTAAAGAATGCCATAGAGCTCTATGAGCCATGTGTAATTCATATATACTAGTGATATGAAAAACCGCTTGCTGTATCGGAACGTCCGGGCTGGCGAACTCCTTGATATCTTTCTGATCTCAGCCATTGCCTGCGTGCTGCTGACACGGGCCTACCTGCATCTGACGGGTTATCCGCAAATCGGGTCTGGTGAGTTTCACTTTGCCCACATGCTGTGGGGCGGTATCCTGATGCCGGCGGCAATCGTCATTCAATTGAGCTTTTTGGGAATGCAGGCGCAGCGGTTGGCTGCATTGATTGGCGGTGTAGGGTTTGGGTTTTTGATCGACGAAGTCGGCAAGCTTATTACGAGCGATAATGATTATTTTTTCCGTCCGGCTATCGGCATTATCTATGCCGTTTTTGTGATTATGTATCTGACGTTTAGTTTCTTGAGCCGGCGGGAACGCTATAGCTCGCGGGAGTACCAGCTGAACGCCTTGGTGCAGCTCGAAGAAGCAGTGCTGCATGATATGGATCCGCATGAGAAGCGGCGGGCATTGGAACTGCTGGAGCGTGCTGACCACCGCAGCAAAATTACTAAGCAACTCGAACTTCTCGTAGGAAGCGTTGAGCTGGTGCCAGAATCCGGTCCGAATCTCCTTCGACGCATGCTAAACAAAGTAGACCAAATGTACGCAAAGTTGTGGCTCCGCCGGAGCGCCAGACGGGCTATCCGTATATTCTTCTTGTTTGAGACGGCTCTGTTCGTTGGCGCGGTGAGCTGGAATATCTATAGTAACTTCGACGATGTATCAACTGTGCTGGCCGGGCAAGTGACCTACGATCTATGGCTTTACGGCGGCCAATTTGTATCATCAGTTGTAGCAGCCTGTTTTGCAATCGACGGCGCGCTGCTGCTGAAGAGCTCGCGGGCTTTAGCCTTTGAGCAGTTCCGCCGGGCAACTCTGATTAACCTGTTGCTCACCCAGTTCTTTATATTTTCGCGCGTTGAACTGCAGGCCTTGGCAGGATTTTTCTTCAGCTTGGGCATCCTATTGTTTGTCAGTTATGTTATAAATCAGGAGCACCGGCTGAACGGTGAAGCGTCACTTGAGCATGCATCGTAATGTTATGCGCTGCTCGCAGGTTGAGCTGATAATCAGGTTAATTTGCTGAGTTGGTACAGCACTTTTATGTAGGTTCGGAGCTCATCGGCTGTAATGTTCTGGTAAATTGACTTCCGCATTTTTTCACGCAGCCGGCGCTCGATATCAGCACACTCCGGCACAAACGCAGGGACAATCGACACGAATTTTGATCGGCTGTCTTTTTCATCGTCGCGCCGTACAACCATGCCTTTGGATTCGAGCAAGTTGGTAATATTAGTAATAAAGGGTAGTCCTGTTTGCAGGCTGTGCGCGAGGTCAGTAAGCTTGATGCCAGCTTCTCCGGCGTCGAGGATGGTGCCGACGACAAACCACTGCATGCAGGTCAGATCATGCTCTTTGAGGAGGGTGGAAAAGTGCTTGTTGAGGTTGCGGAAAGCCGAGGCTTGCACGACGCCCGACTGATAGGTAGTGATCTTGCTGATGTCCATCTCTCTTCTATTGTACTTGACATTGCTCTTCAGTAGTACTGCTCCATGCTATGATTTGTTATATACCTGATCAACGGTAATGGGTTAGATAGTCTTTAACTTGTCAGGAAGGAGCATGAAGAATGGCGGCAGATATGGCTGAATACATTGGTGAGCATGCCAAGCGCTTGATGCTACTGGTAAATGAAGTTGATTCCGACGCTCCTGATGAAGCAACTGTCGAAGTTTTGATAGACGCTTTCGGACGCTGGGCAGCTATCGAGCAGCAGCTGCTCTTTCCGGTTCTCGAAGCCTATGCCGCTCGTGAAGACGACTTTACGGGAGAAGCGGAAAGACGCTTTGACGTGCTTCGGTCAGTGCATGATGACATTCGCCTCGAAGAGGGTGCTGATGCGCCGTACAGTGAGCTTGCGAGCAAATACGTCGCGGGCGTCAAATACCACTTGATAGTTGATGTCGAAGATATTTTGCCGCTGGCGCTCGAAGTACCAGAGTTCGAAAGTGCCGAGGTGCTGCTGCGCATGCGCCGCTTGGAAGCAAAACTGCTGGATGAAAGAGGCGCACGATGAGTGGATTCTATAAAGGACAGGTCTGCCTCGTCACCGGTGGAAACTCAGGAATTGGCCGGGAACTGGTACGGCACTTGGCTGCCGATGGCGCGACTGTCATCGCGTGGGGGCGGAATCAACGGAAGGGCGTGAGCCTGGTCAAAGAACTCAAAAAATCACCAGGCGCGGTTTCCTTTGAAACGGTTGACGTACAGAATCCCTTGCAGGTTGAGCACGCTCTCAAGCAATTGATCGAGCAGCACCAGCGGGTAGATTATGTCTTCCACGGGGTGGGCATTATCCTTGGCGGTGAAGTCCGCGACCATACAATCGACGAGGTACGGGCAATTATGCAGACGAACGTCCTGGGGACGGCGCATGTCAACCTCTACGTCTACCAACAGATGGTCAAGCAAGGCTCAGGGCATCTCGTCAATATTGCCTCTGGCGCAGGCCTCTTTCCCCTGCCGCTGATGGGCGTCTATAGCGCCTCAAAATTTGCAGTGTACGGCATGGGCGAGGTCCTCCGTATGGAAGGGCACCAGCTCGGCGTCAAAGTCAGTACCGTGGCGCCTGGATTAGTCGATACACCGATCTATGAGAGGGCGATGTATAGCCGTACTGACAAGGCTAAAACTCTGTCGTCGCTCAAGAAGCGTCTCTATATGATCCAACCAGACCAAGCAGCCCGTGTAATCCTCAAGGGTACTCGCCGCAACCGGGCTATAATTCATACTCAGCTGTACGTACGGCTCGGTTGGCTGAGCTACCGCTACTTTCCGCATGTCTTTCGCTTTGTCACACGCCAGTTTATGAAGCCGTTCCGGAGCAGGTATCGAAACGTGGACGGTTCACCGTAGGATGAACAGTCCATTATAAGCTCCGTAGGAGACTTGCGTTACCGGATTGGAAACAGTTACTCAGGAAGTTATATATGAGCTCGGCCTACCGGGTGAACTCTAAGGCAGGTGATTGCCGCCCGTGATGCCGATAACTTCAGCCGTGATATAGCTAGATTCTTGGGAAGCGAGGAATACATAGGCGGGAGCGCATTCGGCTGGCTGTCCGGCGCGGCCATACGGGACTTGCGAGCCGAAGCTTGGGATCGCCTCTTGAGGTTGTCCGCCAGACGGCTGCAGTGGTGTCCAGAAGGGACCAGGAGCAATACAGTTGACGCGGATGCCTTTGCTGATAA
>DATHYB010000013.1:0-7650 GCA_035459365.1 Candidatus Limnocylindrales bacterium | reverse complement strand
CGTCATTGACAAGACAAAGGAACTAGCTCAAGACGCACCGAAGCTTATAGGCAGTGGCAGCTCCCCAGTCCTCGGTGCGCTCGGCTCGGTAATGAGTGCCGTCTCGTCGCTCGCGGTAATATTGATTTTTGTACTCTTCATGCTCATTGAGGGCCCGACTGCCTGGTCTCAATTCATACGGCTCCTCGGCAAGCAGCAAGGCGAATTCGTAGACGGCGTCGCCCTTAAGATCACGAAAGCTGTGAGCGGCTTTGTGAACGGAAATTTGCTCATTAGCCTAATAGCGGGTATTTTCACGCTTATCCTTTTGCTTATAACCGGCGTCCCTTACGCTTTTGCGCTGGCCGCCCTCGTCGCGGTATTTGACCTTATTCCGCTCGTCGGAGCCACAATTGCCACTGTAGCCGTGGCACTGGTAGCCCTGTCAAAAGGGATTGTCATTGCCTTGATCGTCACCGGCGTCATGCTGGTTTACCAATTCATAGAAGGCAACATTATCCAGACTATTGTCTACGGCAAAGCTGTTCAGCTGTCCCAGTTGCTTATCATTGTCGCCACGGTTATCGGTGGACTTTTGGGTGGTATCGTTGGCGTCCTGCTCTCCATACCAATTGCCGCTGCCGTGCAGATCATCATAGTTGAGCTGCTCCGCGTCAATGGCGCTGCGCTTGAACCTGAAATTGCCGAGAGCGTCCGTAAATAGCACACCTCGTGCCCATCCATTATGAAGCTTGGGGTACTATCCGATACGCACGACAAGCTCGAGAACGCTGCGGCTGCACTGGATTACTTGGCAGCTCAAAATGTTGAGCTGCTTGCTCACTGCGGCGATTGGAAATCTCTCAGCACCCTGCACTCTATAGCCGAACGAGCACATACACTGCGCTTGCCGCTGCTAGGCGTACTTGGTAACAACGACCTTGATACGACCGGCTTTTTAGCCCTCGTGCAGTCATTGCCCGGAGACATGCAACTGCAAAGCGGCGTGCTTTCTTACGTCTGTCAGGGCACGCGCATTGCAGTGTACCATGGACACCACAAGCCGACACTCAACCGTCTCAGACAGTCACAGGATTGGAACATCTTGCTTCTGGGACACACACATAAGCCGCTCATAACACAGGAGCCTGGGAGGCTCATTGTAAATCCTGGCTCAACAGCGTTCGCTATTCCTCGCAGCCGTGACTGGCAACCTACAGTGGCGCTCGTCGATACTGAACGTATACAGGCTTCAATTGAAGTCGTACCACTCTAGGCCTGCTGTACCGGGTTGATCATGAACCGCTACCTACAGAACAGCTGTAGGTTTTTTGACGCCCTCAGTCAACAAAAACCGGTATCATGGCCCCAACAAGGAGTTACCCATTATGATCGTTTACCACGAAGTAAGTCCAGAAGCTGTTAGTTCTATACGAGAAAAAGGCCTCAAACGTACCTCTCGCGGCGAGAAGAGCGACGATGCAATTGCGCAGACCGACCAGTTCTTGGACGCACACCGCCTACCAGAGCTTGTAGACGCGAGCGTAAGCCGTGACAACAACCTGTATGCCTATGTTGTAGAGGACGAGAAAATTGTAAGTATTACTGATGGTGCCCGCATGTCGCTCGAAGACTTCATACAGCAGAGCCAACAGGCCCTCCTGAGTATCGAAGTTGATCCCCAGCGCTGCTATGTATCCGACCTCGATCAATACGATGCCGTACAGAAGGCGCTCGAGGAGAAGAATAGCTCAGCAGAACGGCTAGCACGCGATTATTGGCAGAGCCTCATCAGACTCAACGCTTACGAGCAGGGCGCTATCAAGAGACCGGAAATCATGGTTACTTACAGCCTGCCAAGCTCTGCTGTGCGAGTTCTCAAAGAAAAGTAATCACGACCGGTCAATCGTATCTGCATCCGTCACTTCCTCAAGCTTCTTGTTGACCTGTGCGCCTACAAGCACAATCAGCGCCGATACATTAAACCAAATCATCAGGATTATGATGCCCGCAAAGGTGCCATATGATTTGTTAAAGTTACCGAAGTTCTGCGCATAGAAGAAGAAGGCCACCGTGGCAATAAGCCAGATAATCGTCGCCGCGGTCGCACCCCAGCTCACCCAGGACCACTCCGGTTTTTCACGGTTTGGCGCATAGCGATAAATAAGCGACAGGGCTATTGAAATCATAATGATGAGCAGCGGCCAACGCAGGACTGGGAAGAGCGTAGCAAATGGCTCTGGTGCTCCAAGCCGGGTCAGGGCGTCACCCTGCAGCAGCAACAGCACCACAATGATGCCGCCGATAATGATCAGGGCTACACTGAGTAGAACGCTCAGAAGCCGAAGTTTGATCATGCCACGTGTTTCTCTGACTTCGTAGGCAATGTTTGTAGCCTTAACCAAATTCTGGAAACCGCCGGACGTCGTCCACAGCACCGCCGCGAGGCTTGCCAGCGCCGCAAATCCAAGCGAAGACGGACGAGCCCGAGCCAGCGGGCTGAGTTGTGTGTCCAAGATATCGCGGAGAGCCGCCGGGACGAAATGCTCAAGCCCTTTGATGAGCTCAAGCAAGGCCTGTCCGCCTGCGACTGAGGCATAGAGAGTCGCCAGTCCTAAGATTGCCGGGAAGAAGGTGATTGTTGCATAGTACGCTAGCCCGGCTGACGCCGTAGCAATGTTCTTGTCCTTTAGGGCTTGTTTTGTCCGCTTGAAGGCTTCTTTCCAGCCTTGCGCCGGCAGATCTGCCGGACTGTCAGCATCATCACCGTTCGCATCATCACCGTTGGTAAGGTTCTTTTGAGCCGTTTGAGTCCCTGAATTAGAAGATTTTACCCCGAGCTTTCGACTGCCAGCTGACCGCTTCATGCCTACTACAACCAATCCAAGCACAACCATGAACAGAGATTTCAGGAGTTTCATACTATCCATATTCACACAGAGCCCCGTATATGTAAGTAAGAATTTTAGCGAGCTATACCGGACAACTGGTATAGAGTAGAACTATGTTTTTCATTCCATACGGCACCCGCGAAGACCAGCCCCGACGACATTTCCCAATTGTAACCGTACTGCTCGTGCTGCTTAATATTGCAGTATTTATCTATGAAGCCATGCTTCTAGCGCAATTCGGCGGTATTGGTCTTGATGCATTTCTTGGGCAATATGCCGTTATCCCGGCTGATATCTTTGACGGCACACCCCTCGAAATCAGCTTGCTCACGGCCATGTTTATTCACGGCGGACTACTCCATATCCTGAGTAACATGATTTTCCTCCTGCCATTCGGCGATAATGTCGAAGATCGGCTCGGCCGGGTCCGATATCTGTTTTTCTACCTTGCCTGTGGTTTGATTGCCTCTGTCGTCTACTCCGCGTTCAATGCAAATTCGTTGACGCCGCTGGTTGGCGCCAGTGGTGCTATTGCCGGAGTGCTGGCGGGCTATCTTGCCCTCCACCCGAGAGGCCGGGTCAAAGGCTTATTCTTTTTCTTTATTATCCTATTCCCGATCACTTTACCGGCATTTGTCTTTATCGGCTACTGGTTTATCACCCAGATCTTTAGCAGTGTCGCATCATTTGGCGCTGGAGCGGCCAGTGATGCTGGCGGCGTCGCTTTTCTAGCACATGTTGCGGGATTTTTGGCTGGGCTCGTCCTGGCTCCACTGCTTGCTCCAAAGGAACAACGCCAGTCTGCCCTGCACGAACTAAGGACTTAGGCGGCTATCAGCGGTTCGTCGGCAATCGTTTCAGCCAGCGGCACCAGAATACCCTCATCAAGTTCTTGGGTTGTTGGTAGTTTACGAATGGCGTCCATCTTTTCAGATTTTGCTTCGGGGTCTATCCACGCCCTAACGAAATGCTCCATGTCGACATGCCGGTCAGGAAATGCCGGCAACCCCGGATCGTGCAAAATAATGTCCGTATCCGTATAGCCCTTCACTATCACGGCATGTCCGAGGTAGCCTGGTTTGTTATTGAGTGCGTTGAGATTAACAAGGCATTTGACGAGGTAGCCTTCTTGGAGATAATTTTTGATGTCATCGATTGTTGCTTCACGGTTAATCCAAATCTTGGACTGCAGAAAGCGTACCGCCCGAGCTTGCTCGAGCTTGAGGTCCATATACTGTAATTTCCACTTCCCGACTTCTTCTCCTAGTGCTTCAAGTAGGTACTGGTCTCCGCGCTCAGCGAAAGCTTCGTAGTCAAACGTCCCTATATGCACGACGTCGTAGCCATGGTCCTTGAACCACATGAGGCCTGCCATCGACCAGGTTCCCTTACCAGGCAGATATCCAGTTATTTCAGACCAGTCATCCCAGTCCAACTCTAGCTCAGGTTCAAAAAATTGGCGCACCATAGCATACGCGGCTTGCAAGCAGTGTTTATCGTCGGGCGTATTACTAATAAAGGGTACGTGTGTATCCATTGATACTTCTATAATTACTTTTGTTTTGGCAGTATGCCGATATCTTCAAGCAGTAGTATATGGCGTTCACTAGCAATGTCAAATTTGCCAAGGTCACCGAATAATATGAGCTCTGGCCGCGCGACAACCGCCTGCCAGCACCGCACATTGCCCTCAAGATAGACAATATCTTTGAGGTACGCGCCGCCCGTACCGTCGGTGCCTTTCATGACCCGCACTGCCATACTCCAGGCCCCGCGGCTGATGACCGCTTCATCCACTTCTCGGTAGCGCTGCAAGGTCCAAAACCGGAAAAGTACCGTCAAGACACGATAAATCTCTGCAAAACCATACGGCCGGCCGGTAATACCCGACGCCAACGAAACTACGAGATGTATCGCGACGCGGTACTCCCATGAAGCTTTTGTCGGAAACCATTGGGGCTGCCGAATATACTCCTCGACGCTCGTATACATCAGCTGTTCGCGCAGTACTGCGCGGCCCTCATTACCGGCCTCGTAGCGGTCGAGGCCAAGCTCAAGCAACCGCAGTCCGGCATCAGCGCCATTGGTATATTCCAGCAGATGGCAGCCAACTTCATGGGTGATAATTGCTTTGAACGCAGTCGATGTCAGCTCATAGTGCTGCGGGCGGAGGACTCGTTTTTGATTTTGGATTACCGCCCAGAGGCCATTCGTCGACTCCTGCAGTTCATAGTCTGAGCCGATGTTGGCAATCACCTGCTGAGTAAGCAGATCGCCGAGCTGTTCGTCGACAATGCCGCTTTCTGGTATGTCGAGTCCAGCAAAAAGCTGCTCAAAATAGCCGCCCTCCACGGTGTGCAGTACCTGCACTCTTCTGAAAACATCATTTGACGGCATGAGGGAATCCTGACCCTCTGCTTCATATGGAACTACCTCGAGGACGGCTGCTGCCACATCATCCGGTACAGAGTCATCCGTTGCACACCTTTCTGCTTCCTGACGCAACCATTGGCACGCCGCTGTATAGATACGAATGTCTGGTTTCCCGTAAATGTACGCATTAGCTTGTGCGAAATTTTCAGTATCATGCGCATAGGCGGCTTGCACCATTCTAATATTGGCGAGGGATTCATCTATACGTTCAATGTATGCAGCTCTGATGCCCTCGTGGTGTTCCTGCCCCGAAATCTCATTCTTGAGCCGAGTAAGTCCCTGCTCTACTTCTTGAAGCGCTGCTGGCAGAATACCATCTGGATATAACAGGGGATTCTCTTGGCAGCCAGATTCCATGAATGCCCCATATGCTTTCTCGACATACTGCGGTGACGGCATCAATGTCTCAAAGGTTTCGCCCATCACGAAAAGCAGCTGCTTCAAGCGTCCGTGCCAGCGTTCATCAAGGGCCGGAGCAGCTGGCGTTCGTATCTTGTACATAAGCAGTACTATACCAGGTAGTAGAAAGTTCATCATGCATCTTGGCCCACCCGAAAACCTATGCTATACTTTGTATATTGTTTTGATGAATCCGAGTGTATGCGTTAGTAAGTGTTTTGGTAACTCGTAATTCTTCTCGACAATCGAGTACCACTATTAGAAACTCTCATGCTCGTAGCGTAAGCGCCTTGCTTGCCAATACCCCGACGAGTTTCACTAACGCATATAAGGATTCTTTTTATGCCATATACTACACAACGCCGCAGTTCAAGCAACTTTAGCCGTGGACGTTCATTCGGCGGACAAAGTTCTCGCCCCGCAAAGCGCAAATTTGCGAAACAATATATCAACCCGTCGCGCTTTATCCGTGCTGCGCAACCAGTCAAAGAAATCGATACTTTCGTGCCATTGCACAAGTTTACTGATTTTGCACTTGAGACGTTGCTCCAGAAGAACCTCGAAGCCAAAGGCTACGAAATACCGTCACCAATTCAGGACCAGGCAATCCCGCTTGGCTTGAGCGGCCACGATATCGTCGGCATCGCCAACACCGGTACCGGCAAAACGGCAGCCTTTGCATTGCCTATGTTGCAGCGCCTGCTCACTGAGCCGGACGCTAAAGCCCTGATTTTGGCTCCAACTCGCGAGCTGGCACAACAGATTGAAGACGAATGTCGCCAGCTTGCCAAAGCCAGCGGTTTGTTCCGTGCAGTCCTGATCGGCGGTGAAGCTATCGGCCCACAGCTCCGTGACCTGCGCCAGATGCCCTCAATCGTCATCGGTACGCCGGGACGCATCAAGGACCACATGGAGCGCGGCAGCCTTGACCTGTCAGACTTCAACATCATCACCCTCGATGAAGTTGATCGCATGTTGGACATGGGTTTCATCGCTGACATCCGCTTCATTCTGGACAACTTAGCGCCAAAGCGCCAATCGTTCTTCTTCTCTGCAACTCTCGACGGCAAAATTGAGGATCTCATCCGTACGTTCCTTGACAACCCGACGGTAATTTCTGTGAAGACTGGTGAGACGAGTGATAACGTCGACCAAAACATCATCCGTTACACCAGCGAATCAGACAGGATTGAGAAATTGCACGAGATTCTGAACCAAGAACAGGTTGGTAAGACACTGATTTTCGATGAAACTCAGCGTAGTGTCGAACGCCTCAGCGAAGAGCTGCTATCCCGCGGTTTTAAAGTTGACTCTATCCACGGCGGAAAAACTCAAGGCCAACGCCAACGCGCACTGAAGCATTTCAAGGCTAGCAATCTCAATGTCTTAGTTGCAACTGATGTCGCTGCCCGCGGTATAGATATTTCTGACGTCACGCACGTCATCAATTACAGCACGCCGCAGACCTACGAGGACTATGTCCACCGCATTGGACGGGCTGGACGAGCTGGAAAGATGGGCTTCGCTCTGACATTCATCGGCCGCGAGTAGCAGTATCCCGCAAAATAAAAAAGCGCCACTAATCTCGGCGCTTTTTTATTTGAAATTATTCACTCATGAAAAGTTTAGTTGGTTATTAAAATGGAAAGAGGGAGCATCCAAAGAAATTACCGTCGATAAACCACAAATAGAGAGCGGGCCACCCAATAAGAGTCATCCTCACGAGAAAGGCTGTCGTGGTTGTTCGTTTTATACCAGGCGTTATTCTCTTGATTAGGAACATATAAGCTAGGAGCGAGAGACCTGTCATGAAAGCCAAAGCAACAAGATAATACGATCTTTATTCGAACATTGAATATTGACATACAAACCCCGCAAGATTTGTAAATGTAATCATGATGTCTCCAGCACAGCTCAAACCATAAAATAACCCCTCAATTGCTTGAGG
>DATHYB010000012.1:0-10450 GCA_035459365.1 Candidatus Limnocylindrales bacterium | reverse complement strand
GCAATTTCAGGCCGATAGCACTGATACTACTGGCGGCGGCTGGAACGGCGCTGGTTAATCCGCTTTATCTGTGGTCCGACCTGGGCTGGTACTTATCGTTTCTGGCGTTTTATGGTGTGATGGTGCTTGGGCCGCTGGTTCGCTACCAGCTGCTGCCAGAACGCTTTCGAGAGTCGACAATAATCCTCATAATAGTCGAGAGTCTCTGTGCAGAGGTCATGGCCTTGCCGCTCATCCTGTATATTTTCGGTCAGACGTCGTTGGTTGGCCTAGTGTCGAATGTGTTGATTGCCGCAGTGGTACCGCTGGCAATGCTGCTGGCGGTCATTGCCGGGCTGGCGGGAATGCTCATCGCGCCGCTGGCTGGCTGGATAGCCTGGCCGGCAGTCGTAGTGTTGACCTACATGCTCGATGTTGCCCATCTGCTGGCCACTATCCCGCATGTTTTTGTCGAAAATCTCTACATATCACTCGCCGGAATGATTTTGCTCTATAGTATCGTGCTTTTTATGAACCTGGTGCTCTACTCGAGGCTAAAACGTGACCGTGCTATACTAACACTAGTACAGGATGAGCATACGCTGCTCCATGCCACCTCGACAGGCATGAGTAGCCAATACCTACAGCTGGCCCGCTCTCGGGCTTAGGCAGGAGAAGGAGAACCTATGTCAGGACATTCCAAGTGGTCAACGATCAAGCGTGAAAAAGGCGCCAAGGACGCTGCCCGCGGCGCAGCTTTTACGAAACTGGGCAATGCCCTGGCGATGGCAGCTCGTGGTGGTACCGATCCGGAAACGAACTTTGCACTTCGACTAGCTATTGATAAAGCCAAAGCCGCTAACATGCCAGGGGCAAACATCCAGCGGGCTATCGACCGTGTAAAGGACAAGAATGCCGCCCAGCTCCAGGAGATTTTATATGAAGGCTACGGCCCGGACGGGGTGGCAATCCTGGCTGAATGCGCCACTGACAACATCAACCGTACGTATCCAGAAGTTCGTTTGGCATTTAGTAAACACGGCGGGAATATTGCAGAAAAAGGTGCAGTGGCTTTTCAGTTTGACCATAAAGGAATGATCCGGGTAAAGGGCAGTGGTGACGACCTGCTTATGCAGGCCATTGACGCCGGTGCTGAAGACATGCAGGAAGAAGGCGAAGAATCCATCGTCTATACTGATGCCAAAGATCTTGCCAGGGTCCGGGATGCCCTCCGTGCGGGTGGTATTGAAATTTTAGAAGCTGAGCTTAGCTATGTGCCAAACAATACGGTCGAAGTGACTGACGCGTCCACTGCCGGCAAAATCATGCGCCTCATGGACGCCCTTGAAAATATTGACGATGTGACCAATACGCACGTCAATTTTGATATCCCCGAAGAGCTCCTGGGATAAAAATGGGTGAAACGCTAGCTGCGGCTTCAATCGATGAACTGAGCACAATCTTACTGAAGTACGGTATTTCTGAAAAGTTCGAGATAGTCCAAACGACACAACTTGATCCCGATACGTCCCTGTTCACATTGCAGTTCCAGAATGCACAGATGTACTACGTGTTAGAGGCGGATTATGTATCATCGCTCGAGGATGTCATTTCTCGCTTTGATGAGTATGGTATCACCGGCCAGTGGTCTTTAGTAGAACTGGTATCTCCTCCTCCTGCGTTCGACTATCAGCCATATATTGATGCCAAGCCCGATTATTTTACGAAGGATCGTGACGACTACAACCGGTTGCGTTTGTATGAAACGTACAATCAGCCTCAACACTATGTGTATGGCTTGCGGTATTTCGTGGCCCAAGTTGACGCAGGCCAAGCAGTTCGCCGCACTAGTGACCAGGCAGCTGACGTCTGAGAACGGCTAAGGCCTTCCTCGTTAGATTTGAGTTAGTGCTATGCAGTGCAATCTCTGCTGTGCCGAGTTTCACGCCTGCCCGCACATAGTTGTGACTGCCGATCATGACGCCTTTGTCGCAGGCGATAAGTTTGGCATGGAGCATCGGGTCGGTACGCTTGAGGGCTTGTTTGAACATATGCCGGGGCAAGCGGGACTTCTCAATCATCAGGCTGACTTGTTGGCCAGCTCCACCGATAAGGCCTTGACGGCTCGGATGAGCAAAGATAATTTCAACTTTGACGCCACGTTTGTGAGCATGGAGGAGGTGCTGGGCGGTGACGCTGTTCGGGAAGTACTGGCAGGTGATCGTCAGCCACTGCTCAGCACTGTCGATGAGTGTCAGCGCTTGTTTGAGGATAATTGATTGGTTAGGGACGCCGGCATCAAGGAGAAGCTTGGTACTATCATTGAGCTGCAGTTCACGATCAGTGCTGTCGAGTGCTGTTCTGATGGTGCCTTGCTGTAAGGCGGGCACAATTGTATCGTACAGCCAGTCGGCTGCCTGTATATCCTGCCGGCCAACCATCATATCAATCCAATCTGCACCCTCAAAATTGCAGCCACCAATAAATACGTAATCATTTACAATTGCAATCTTGAGATGCGATCGGCCGGCGACCGGTAGGCTAAATCGGCGGGAGGGCTTATTGATAATATAGCTGTGGCCGTCTGGCGTGTCGTTGAATGACTTGAGGAGGTCGTACTTCCGCTGGTAGTACGGATGCATTTTTTCGGGGAAGGTTGGATGGTACCAGAGCGGTCCGAGGCCTTTGCCCATCAGGAATGTAAAGGCATCGACGCCTAGATGGACGGTTGCGCCCCGTCTGGCTGCTGCATGAGCTTGCTCGAGCAATTCGCCGATGGCAGGTTCGGACGGCTCCATCGACATAGAAGTTAGTAAAATACGGTCACCTGATCCAGACTTCTCTAAAAGGCGGCCCAGCACGTTCCGGTAGTCACCTGGCGTATAAACCTGAAAATTGGACGTTGGCTCAAAAACACTAGCGGAATTATTCATCTAGCCATACTATACTATAGCTATGCGTATCATCGGCATCGATCCAGGAACGGGTATTCTCGGCTTCGGCGTGATTGATGTTATCCAATCGAAGCCAGTACTTGTAGACGCCGGCTGTATCCGAACGCCCGTTCATGAAAATGACTCAGTCCGGTTGATGACAATCTTTGATGAGCTGTCAGAAATTATCCAAGATACCAAGCCCGATTGTATGTCGGTAGAAAAGCTATTTTTCAACCGCAATGTGACAACCGCGATGACCGTGTCGCAGGCTCGGGGCGTGGTGCTGCTGTGCGGCAAAATGGCCGGACTGACACTCGCTGAATATACACCCATGCAGATCAAGCAAGCTGTCACTGGCTACGGTAAAGCCGACAAGAAGCAAATGCAGGAGATGGTTCGGGTGCTTTTGAAACTCAAATACGTGCCCAAGCCGGACGATGCAGCTGATGCCCTAGCCGCTGCGCTCACGCACGGCATGTCGAGTAGAATGAGCCAAACGCTGATAGCTTCATAGATTTAAAATGGTTCTTTGTAGATCTCGCACGACAGAGTGTTGTGATAGTCGTATTTAGTATGGGCCGTCAGGTAGCTGAATGTTAGGTAGCATGACTTTTTCCGGTAAGCGATGAGGGTAATGTCGTTGTACAGCAAGGATGTCCATATGTCTGACGGCGGATCCGTATTACTGCGAAAATCAGTCTGATCTAGCATCCAGCCGTTTTGTTGCATACGTTGATCAAAAATCGCAAATTTATCCGCCATTTTCTTGAGTTCCTGGGCTTCTCCAGTATACATAAGGGGCTGAATGCGTGTTTCCGTGCCACAAGAGTATTTGTACAGTAATTCTACACCGGGCCCGCAGGCTGCTGGTGTTGGCTTCGTTGTGTCAATACCCAAGTCCTGAAGAGGTTCTGATACTGAACTATAGGCAGCTACTGCCTCTGTGTTGACTCGTTTTCTGTCATAAACTTTTTCCATATGTCCCGTTAATATTTTGGCGATGGCAATGGCAAGAAGTACCATTATCCCAAAACAAATCAGGAAAGATCGAGAGTTTAGGTATTTTGGGTTAGATAATCTCATATACAGTAATGTTACGGTAGTTTTGAAAAATCAGGATGATTTTATTCTCAGTTGAATGCTTAGTGTAGCCATAAGCCTTTTGACAAAGAGAACGCTTTATTTGCTTGTGCTATGATAGTAGTAGATGATAGCAACGCTCACGGGGGTAATAGGGGAGAAGTTCGCTGACAGTGTCGTACTGGATGTGCGCGGCGTTGGCTATGGGCTGTATGTGACGGACGAGGATTATGGCCGGCTTGCCCTCGGCCAACCCGCCAAGGTGTATATCTATGAGCATATCCGCGAGCAGTCACATGACCTGTTTGGCTTTATGGTGCGCGACACCAAAAACCTTTTTGAGCAGCTGCTTGGCGTCAACGGTGTTGGACCCAAGATGGCCCTAAGCGTCCTGAGCGTTGGCAGTGCCAACGACGTCCGCGTCGCCATTGCTGGCGGTGATACCAAATTTATCCAGCAAGCATCAGGGGTTGGTAAACGCGTGGCAGAGCGGATCGTCGTGGATCTCAAAGACAAAGTTGGCCTCGAAGGCGTCGACCTGAGCACTACTGGTATGCTGCAGGGCGAGGTAATGCTCCGTAAGGACGAGGCGGTTGAGGCTCTCGTCAGCCTCGGATACTCGGCACAAGATGCCGCTGTGGCGCTGCAATCAGTGGACGCGTCGCTACCGACGGAAGATCGCATCAAACAAGCACTACGGGGGAGCTTCTAATGGCAATTGATCGCATTGTACATACCGGTGTGAACGAGGGCGAGGACACAGCTGTTGAAGAGGCCTTCGAAAACAGCCTGCGACCCAAAGACTTTGCAAATTATATAGGCCAAGACCGGTTGAAGCAGAATATGCAGCTCGCAATCACTGCTGCCAAGAAGCGTGAAGAGCCGCTCGACCATGTGCTGCTCTATGGGCCACCAGGGTTGGGTAAGACAACTATGGCGAGCGTCATCGCCCACGAAATGGGTGCGCAGATCAGGATCACCAGTGGCCCGGCAGTTGAACGAGCCGGGGATCTCGCGAGTCTACTGACTAACCTGCAGGACGGTGACATTCTGTTTATCGATGAAATTCACCGGCTGCACCGAACAGTCGAAGAAGTGCTGTATTCAGCAATGGAAGATTTCAAGCTGGATATTATGATTGGCAAAGGGCCGTCGGCACGGAGTCTACGTCTGGATCTACCAAAATTTACGATCATCGGAGCAACGACGCGAACTGGTGCTCTATCGGCGCCACTGCGGGACCGCTTTGGCATTATCCATCGGCTGGAGTTTTATAACCACGACCAAATCAGCCAAATCATTGAACGCGCCGCGACTATCTTGAACGTACAGATTGAGCCTGAGGCTTCAAAGGAGCTGGCGAAACGCTCACGCCTGACGCCGCGTATTGCAAACCGGCTGCTTAAGCGGGTTCGGGATTACGCCCAAGTCCACGGTACGGGAGTCATAGACGCTCAAACCAGTGCCGCAGCACTCAAACTGCTTGATATTGACGATATGGGGCTCGATCCGGCAGACCGGGTTTTGCTGGAGGCGGTGATTGATAGCTATGATGGTGGCCCAGTCGGCGTAGAGACTATCGCTGCACTTACAGCCGAAGAACGCACCACGATCGAAGACTTCATCGAACCGTATCTCATGCAGATTGGCCTACTCGAACGAACACCGCGGGGCCGAAAGGTTACGCCCAAAGCCTACCGTCATCTGGGTCGTGAGCTGGCGAGCAGTACGTAGCTCTACCTACAACAAGCCTGCTATAATGTGGGCATGAATCCACGAGACAATCATCAGCCTGCCAACCCGGAATCCCCGAGCAACCAGGGTCATCCGTCGCCGTCGCACCAGTACCAGCAAACCGACCAGCAGCCACAGCTGGTGTTTGTGTCCCGGCCGCACGAACCAATCAAGCCGGAGATGTCGCCTGAAGTCAGGCAGCGGCACGAAGATTCAAAAGCTAAGCACCCCGACCTCAACCTCAGCGAAGGTGAGTTTATTATCAGTGCCGTGAAGCGCCACCCAATAGGGCTACTCCAGATATGGGCCGTTGTCGGAACAATCCTGGCCATTCTACTCGGGCTCTTTTCGCTGGTAGTGGCCGGTGTCGTGTCATTTGAGGGCAATGGCACCCTGTCGCCAATGCTCCTCGCGGGTATTCCGCTGTTTTTGTTGGCGCTGCTCGTCATGTTATTTGGTTTTGTAGAGACGATTGTTTATAACGGTAACCGCTTCTATCTCACCAATGAAAGTGTCATCCAGCAGATCCAGACGAGCCTTTTCTCAAAACGCGAGCAGACAGTAAGTCTCAGTAACATTGAAGACGCCAGCTACACGCAGCATGGCTTTGTGCAGCATATGCTTGACTATGGTATGATTCGCCTCTCGACCGAAGGCGATGAAACGACCTACCGCTTTAGTTTTGCGAGCAATCCAAAGAAGCAGGTAGCATCGCTCAACAATGCTGTTGAGGCCTTCAAGAACGGCCGACCGGTTACGGGAGATTAAGTTACTCATTCCGTCTGATACGGTTCGTCAGGCTTACTGCAAACGGGAGCGGGCGTTTTATTCCTGGAATGGGTTGTCACGCGCTTGTTCGAACAGTGTTTGAACGCTCACGCTGTTATCTTTGAGCTGCTCTATTTTGCGAATTGCATCTTCGTTAATTTTAGGTACGCCAGCGGTCTTAAGCTGATTCGTGACTTCACTTTGGTCTGGTTCAAGCTGACTGAAATACAGTATGCGCCACGATAAGAACCCATAAACTGATACGAGGAAAACGAGGAAACCGACCAATGCGTATTTATGTGCAGTCGTGGCTGATTTTCGAAAAAGTTCTTTTGGATTGATCGAAGGCATGGTCATGGCTTGATAAACTCGTCTAGGGTTAATGTGAAGGCTACCTGTGATCGATTATTCGGTGACGGCTGCAGAACGATACTGCTGACCTGGGCTGTGCGGCGGTTTTGTTCGAGGCGGCTGAGAAAATCAATGAACCGAGGGTAGGGAACGGCGTCTTTAGCGTCTTGCGAAATAGTGACCTTCAGTACGTAGACGCCTTTAATATCCTTAACTGGTTTGAGTTGTGAAAGGCTCGTCTTTCCGGTAGCCGAGTTGCCTGCTGGGGTGCCGCCCGCTACCGCGCTACTGCCGGCAGCTTTCTGGCCGAGGGTTGAAACAGGAAAACTGATAGAAGAGGGTGTAATGCCGCTGTCTGCTGCAATCTTGATAATCTCGCGGACTGCTCGGGCTTGATCTTTGTCCTGAGGTACGATTGCTTTTGCGATCTTGTCGAGAGAGTCGTACCGTTCAATATCTTTTTTAGCCTTGATAAGCCCTGTCTGTTCTTGGCTGAGTACTTGGTCGCGTAGTTTGAGTTCGACTAGTTCTTTTGATTTGGCTGCCAGCATGGTGTTTGCTGCATACGCACTGCCGATGATGGCAATAGATAACAGCACTATAGCGGCGACCATTGCATAGTAGACGCGTTTGCTGTTCATGGCCGGACCGCCTTTTGATTAATAAATAAAAATGGGTTGTCTTCAGCGAAGAGAGCTCGGATGCGAAGGGTACAAGGATAGCGCCGGTCTGATGCGCTTCCGCTAGCACAGCTAATGTTTAAGATGTCTGCTTTACTGAAAATTTTATTATGAGGATCTTCTAGGTTGACTTGTAGCTGCGTCGCGCTGGTGTAATCAGCCGACACTGCAGCCAGTTCGATGCCTCCCGCAACTTCACTGATACTGAGATCGGTAAGGTTGACGTTCTGGGGCGTCACCGATCCAATTTGCTTTAAGAGCTGCGAAAAGAGCACTTCCTTTGAAAGGACATTGACGACTAATTTGAGGTTGTTGGTAATCTCCTCTGAACGTTTTTGGGTTTCGACTAACTTTTGAGCTTTCAGGGCTTGTTCGGTGCTACCGACCTTTTGGCTGTAGGAGTCAATCGACATTTGAAGGTACGCCATTCCGGCCAGTGCAATAAGGACGCTGCCAAGCAGGCCGCAGGACAGGGCAATAGCCCAGCGTCGCAAGGTGAAGTTACGGCGCCCGTACATGTACTGATCCTTGAGGGTGTCAGGTAGGAGGTTGATCATGAGAACAGCTCCTTCGGTTTGATGAGGCTGAGACCCATCACGGTTGCATACATGTTCTTGTCAGCCCGGGCAGGTGGTTGCAGGCCTTTGTGGTCGACGTATTCCCATGGGTCGCATGCCCGCACGGCAAGTCGGAGGTTGCTCGTCATGTATTCAGATAGGCCGGGCATGTTAGCGCCACCTCCGAGCGTCACGACCTGCGTGATCTTCCGCTCCGTGCCGAAACGGTCTTCATAGTAACGTATCATGCGCCGGACTTCTTGGGCGAGCTGGGATAGCACGGGGTCAAGGGCGGCATAAATTTCTTTTTGCTTTTTGCTCGGACCGAGGCCGTATTTCGTCTTGATGATTTGGGCTTCAGCCTGCGTGACGCCGAGACCATCACGGATACGGTTGGTGAAAACTAAACCGCCACCGGATACGGTGCCGCTGACAAGCATGTTCTTATCAAAGATAGAGATGTCGGCCGACAGAGAGCCGAAATCAATCAGTACGGCTGGGACGTCGCTTTGGGCATCTTCGAGGAAGAGTTTGCCGGCTGCATCGATCGTCGTCTCAAGCCCGACCGTCTCGAGTCCTAATATCCGCATCAGCTGCAGCTGGGAGTCGACAATCTTCCGGGGCACACCGATGGCGAAGACGTCCATCTTTTCACTATCACGGGCAACGACATTGTAGTCAAGATAGAGGTCTTCTATCGGTACGGGTATGTACTGTTCGGCTTCAAGTTCGACGGCCTCACGCAGTTCTTTGCCTTCTAAGGGCGGCAGGCTGATAAGCCGGCTGTAGGTCCGATAGGTTGGAATTGCGATGACCACCCGCGGTGTCGTGATGTCACCGACCAAGTGATTTTTGAATAATTCCATGCCGGCTTCTGCAATGGCTTTATGATCGGTAATAATACCATCTTTAATCGCATTTGCGTCAAATGTTGCAGTACCATATCCAATAACACGCGGACGCTTTGCGGCGTGTGATACCTGCATAACCTTCAGTGAGCCATGACCAATATCAAAGCCAAAGATAGGTTTATCCTTGAAGAAATGAGTTGACTGGTTTGTTCTGGTGCCCACCGTATATGTCTCTTTGCTCACTAGTATACCACTTATCCTTATGTCTATGAATAGTACGGGCTATTTAGCTGTAATAAAAAACCCGGCCACTAAGCCGGGTTTTTTATTATGAGGTTAGGACTCTAGTTCAGGCTTTCGACTGTGACGAGAGTACCGCCTTCAGGCTGAGCGAAGAGCTTGTACTTCGTACAGTCCCCTGCCGCAGCAGTACAGGCGGTCGTGCCGTCATCCTGTGTTGGAGCATAGCCGTATTGAGTAGCTGATGCAGTTGTGCCAAGAGAGTAGTTGTTTACTGGTCCCTTAGGGTCGCGGAGGGCTTCCTTGTCGAGACCTTTCATGTCTGCTTTGATGAAAGTTACGTTGTTAACTCCGTCGACGCCGCCTGCGCCGAGGTTACTCGAGTCAGGATAGAATCCTTTTTGGGCGTAGTAAGCCTCAAGCTGGCCTTGGATGGCCTTGAGGTCAGTGTTTCGCTCGGTGTTGCGGCCCTTTTGCTGGATACCGTTATATGTTGTGATGACAAGAGCGGCCAAAATACCGATCACGACAATCACGATTAAGAGTTCCACGATTGTGAAACCTTGCTGTGCGTGTTTCTTAAGTGAGCTCATAAGGACCCACCCTCCTTTATATTAGTTTGTTAACAGTTTTGATCTTGGACTATGGTGACAGCCAGTATCTGACTATGATTATAGCCATAAGCGTTGTGCCGTCAAGCAAATTCTACGACGACCACTAGCCGCCCATGTTTTTACTGAGCGAGGCGATCGGGCCCATGACGCTGGCGGCAATCAAACCGACGGCACCTCCGAGGACAACGATCATGACCGGTTCAATGACAGAAGCTAGTCCATCGATCAGTGTAGCAACCTCTTCTTCATAGAAGTCGGCTACTTTGATAAGAACAGTATCAATTTGCCCCGTTTCTTCTCCAACCGCAAGCATCTGGCTGACAATCGGCGGGAAAAAGACGCTTTTGCTGATTGGCTCGCTGAGCGGTTTACCATTGCGGACTTGCAGGGCGGCGTCTTTAAGTTCTTTCTCGATAACCTTGTTGCCGATCGCGCCACCGGTAACTTCAAGGGCATCAAGCACGCTCACGCCGGCTGACATCAGGGATGCAAAGGTGCGCGCAAAACGAGCTACTGCCATTTTCTGAGTAATGTTCTTGACGATTGGTGCTCGAAGTAGTAAGTAATGAAAATTGTATTTTCCCTTCGGAGTCTTGATATAGTACCGAATGCCGAAGATAGTACCACCCATGAGAAGGGCGAGCGGAATAATGTTCGAGA
>DATHYB010000011.1:0-15899 GCA_035459365.1 Candidatus Limnocylindrales bacterium | reverse complement strand
ACCATTATCAGAAATAGCAACAATGCATCTAATCCTAGCTGGCCGTTAACAGCGGTATAGCCTGCTATGAGAGGAGTTGCTCCGGGTATAGTGCCGATCAGAGTGCCATGAATTGTTCTACGCTTCAGATATGTATAAAGTCCCACATACGAAACAAATCCAACTATACCTAGTAGTAACGTCGTAAGATTTGTATAGAGAGCTAGTATGGCGGCGCCACTAATGCCAAGAACTGCTCCATATATCAATGCATTTTGGGTGCTGATTTCAGCACTAACAAGCGCCCGCTTCTGAGTACGCTGCATCTTCGCGTCGATATCGCGGTCCAGATAATTGTTAAAGACGCAGCCCGATGCTATGACGAGTGACATACCGACAGCGAGAGCTAAAAGTAACAAAATATCAATGCGGCCCTCAGATGCATACAGAAAACCACCGATTGCGGTCAAGAGATTGCCGTATATTATGCCGGGTTTGGTCAACTGGTAATAGGTTTTGAACATAGGTACGGGGCTTCGCATTGTCAATTATTGAGGTTTCTCTACTGTATTAACAGCTTTACGATAAGCGAATTATACCGCACTCCAGATAGTTCTTCTATGTACGATGCTTATGCTGACATGATATACTTTTTATAATGTTTATGCTGGCTGTAGTACAGATACGATTATGATGAAACATGAGAATAAGGTACGTGGGAGCAAGCCTGTCAGTCGTATGGTGTATGCTCTGACTTTTCTAAGTTTGTTGGCTTTGACTATTGCGGTCCTCCTAAAAGATGCGGACGTTGCCCTACTTAATCCTAAAGGACTGATAGCACTAGAACAGTACAAGTTGTTCCTTATCTCGTCATTCATTCTGCTGCTGATTGCGGTACCAACTTTGTTCCTTTTTTATTACATGGCATGGAAATACAGAGAAACCAACGATAAAGCCATTTACGATCCTCATGTACGTCAAGGTAAGGGTCTTACATTGAGCATATGGGCTATTCCAATTGTATTTATGGTCGTTCTAGGCGGTATCATGTGGTCTGCTACTCATAGGCTGGAGCCGCAGAAAGCAATTGCAGCCAATGCAAAACCAATTACTGTCCAAGTGGTAGCTTTGCGCTGGAAATGGCTTTTCATTTATCCTGAGCATAATATCGCGACAGTCAACTTCGTACAGATACCAACTGATACTCCCATACGATTTGAGTTGACAGCCGATGAAGTTTCAATGAGCTCATTTTGGATTCCGCATCTAGGCGGTCAGCTATACGCGATGACTGGGCATGTCAACCCGCTGAACCTTATGGCTGAAAAACCAGGAGACTATCCCGGCAGTTCAGCAGAGTTGAACGGTCATGGTTTCGCCGGCATGAAGTTTATAGCACGGGCAAGTTCGAATGAGGTGTATAAATCCTGGGTCAGCGACGTACAGCTGAACTCCACAATGCTCACTGCCGACGGCTATAAAGAGATGCTCAAGCCAAGCGAGAACAACAATGTAGCGTTCTACAATCTAGCTGATTCCAAACTGCACGATAAAGTAGTTATGAAATATACGGGATCCCATGAGGTCCATACGCGGAGTCACAAGGAACACTGATGAAAGAACTTTTTCTTGGTAAGTTAGATTGGAATGCTCTGCCGCATGAATGGTTCAGTATCTTAGGAACCGTATCTTTCATAGGGCTAGCCATCTTTATCGCAGTTCTTCTTACCCGGTTGAAGAGATGGAAATGGCTATGGAATGAATGGCTGACTTCAGTCGATCCTAAAAAGATCGGAATCATGTACTTCCTCGCCGCAGGCTTCATGCTAGTTCGCGGCGGCCTTGATGCCGTTATGATCTGGCTGCAGCAGGCTATCGCGGTAGACGGCTCCGCGGGCTACCTGTCTGCCGATCACTTCCAGCAGGTCTTTACTGCTCACGGCAATATCATGGTCTTCTTTGTAGCTATGGGCTTTATCTTTGGGCTCATCAACTACATAGTTCCCTTGCAGATCGGTGCGCGTGACCTGGCTTCACCGTTTTTGAACACGCTTGGATTCTGGTTGTATATAGCCGGAATCGTGATGATAAACATGTTTTTCGTTGTTGGCGGAGAGTATGCCGGGACCGGCTGGCTGGCCATCGCCCCGCTTTCAGGTACAGAATTCAGTCCAGGAACGGGCGTTGACTATATGATATGGAGTTTGCAGATTTCTGGTGTCGGGACGACACTCGGGGCAATAAACTTTGTAATGACGATTCTGAAGATGCGCGCACCTGGCATGACACTTATGAAAATGCCTTTGTTCACGTGGGGGTCACTGCTTAGCATGATCATGGCCGTAACCGTCTTCCCGCTGCTTACCGCTACGCTGTTCCTTTTGTTCATGGATAGAAGCTTCGGTACTCATTTCTTCACCACCGGCTCCGGGGGCGATCCTATGATGTATACCAATCTGATCTGGATGTGGGGACATCCGGAGGTATATATCCTGGTAATTCCTGCGTACGGTTTGTTCGGGGAGATTGTTTCGACCTTCAGCCGGAAACGCATCGCCAGTTATACGTCAAACGTACTCGGACTGATCGGTGTCGCATTGTTTGCACTTTCGGTATGGTTGCACCATTTCTTTACTATGGGGGCCGGGGCGGACGTCAATGCATTCTTTGGACTTATGACCATAATCATTGCGGTCCCAACTACTGTCCTGGTATTTACCTGGATTGCGACGATGTACAAAGGCCGGATACGCTTTACGAATCCTATGCTGTGGTTCCTGGGCTTCATGGGGGTATTTGCTCTCGGCGGCATCTCTGGTGTTATGCTCGGTATTCCCCCCGTTGATTTTCAGTTGCACAACAGCCTGTTCCTGGTGGCGCATTTCCATTCCAATGTCATCGGCGGGGTACTTTTCGGTATATTCGCCGGTATAACATACTGGTTCCCTAAGATCGCCGGATATAGGCTCAATGAAAAGATAGGCCGATATGCGTTCTGGAGCTGGATCATCGGCTTCTGTCTGTCTTTTATCCCGATGTACATACTGGGCCTCATGGGGGCTACGCGCCGTCTTGATCGTTATGATTCGTCGACTGGGTGGCAGCCTTTTTATGTCATGATGTTCATCGGCGGCTTGGTCATATGTCTCGGTGTAGCTCTGCAAATCGTGCAGATCATCGCGAGTGCAATTCAAAAAAGGCGGCTCCAGGACACGACTGGCGACCCTTGGGACGGCCGTTCACTTGAATGGTCAACGCCATCACCCGCTCCATTCTACAATTTTACGGTCATCCCGAAAGTTACAACCCGCGATGCTTTTTGGGAAATGAAGCAACGCGGCCTGCAGCGGCCAATGTATGAAGATATCGTAATGCCGAAGAATACTGGAGCGGGCATATATATCTCAATTTTTGCCTTCCTCGCAGGCTTTGCATTCGTCTGGCACATTATGTGGCTCGCGGTTGTGTCTTTGATAGCCATCATCATCTGCGTCATTATACGCACCTTCGACGAGCATACAGAATATACCATCACCGCCGCTGAAGTGGAAAAGCTCGAGCAGGCTGCGATCCGTAAAGCAGAGACTGCCCGAGCGCACAAGAATACGGACGAACAAGACATGGGACTGTGGGAATTTATCCGTATAGTGGTCTCCTGGGCTTTAGACATAGTGAGGAATAAACGATGGCGCACATGGTAACAGCGGCTGAAAAGAGCCATGAAGCAGCAGAAGAGGTGCAAGCAACCGACCGCATGATGTTTGGCTTCTGGGTCTATCTTATGACTGACCTTCTAATGTTTGCGGTATTATTTGCAGTCTATGCTGTGCTGCACGGCAATACGGTCGGCGGGCCAACCGGCCGGGACTTATTTAGCCTTCCCCTTGCACTCACTGAAACGCTTATACTGCTCACCAGCAGTTTTACCGTCGGGCTCGGTATGATAGCTGCCCGCTTGGGCAATAAAAAGCAGGTACTAGCCTGGTTCGGTGCCACATTTATCTTGGGTCTCATGTTCCTGGGAATTGAGCTCTATGAATTTGCCGAGCTTATCCATGCCGGCCATACGATGACGGTGAACGCATTTCTGTCTTCCTTCTTCGTCCTCGTTGGAACTCACGGACTGCATATTATATCTGGTCTGCTGTGGATGGGTGTGACGCTGTTTTATGTCGTCCGCCGGGGTCTGACCACGCATATGATCCGCAAGCTAGCCCTCCTGAGCCTGTTTTGGCATTTCCTTGATATCGTCTGGATATTTATCTTTACCATTGTTTATCTGAGGGCTTTTGTATGAGCAGACAGGAACACGAAGTGATTGAACAGCAAAAGGCTGAACATGGGACAATGAGATCTTATATCGTCGGGTTCATATTATCCCTTGTGTTTACGGCTATTCCCTACTACCTCGTGGTGAGTCAAGCGATAACTGGTACCGTACTGCTGGCGGCTATTCTTGCGTTTGCGTTTCTGCAGATGGCTGTACAGCTTTTCTTTTTTCTACATTTGGGGCGCGGGCCGAAGCCGCTGTATAACGTCGGCTTTTTCCTCGGTACATTCGGCGCCATTCTCGTGGTCGTCGTCGGTTCGATATATATCATGAGCCACCTGCACTACAATATGTCACCGGACGAAAAGTCAGTAAAACTAGCTGAAGATGAAGGAATACATCAGTTGCATGGTAAAAAGACTGGCGCTTGCCGCGGGGTATATGAGAATCATAAGATACGTATCAAAAATAATATCGTAACGCCTGGCTACATAGAAGCACATCAATGCGATACAATATCTTTCATCAAGGAAGACGACGCCACCCGTGCGATAACGTTCGGGTCACACCCTCAGCACCTGAGTTATGCTGGCGAGATGGAACTACAGCTTCACAAAAATCGGGCTAAGACGATAACCTTGAATCAAATCGGGACGTATCAGTTCCATGACCATCATAATCCTGGGACAGCTGGATACTTCACGGTAAAATCGCAATAATCTTTTCTACCTATCGCGATTTAGGTATTAAGGGTTTGATCGACTGCGCAGCGGCGACAACCGCGGTGCAGCTGCAACGAAGTGCACGCGGGCGACGGTACCCTTGCCTGGATGGCTTGTCAGTGTAATCTCGGCGTCGTGAATATCGGCAATCAGTTTGGCAAGCGATAACCCCAGACCGTAGCCATGCGGTGCCTGCTCGCTGCGGGCGCTGTCTGAGCGGTAGAAGCGGTCGAAGACGTGCGGCAGTGCTTCAGGGGCAATACCAACTCCGCGGTCGCGGATTTCGACGGTGGCCCTCATGTTTTTGCGGAGCGTGGTGACCGTGATACTACTGCCGCCTGGACTGTACTTGATTGCATTCTCGATCAGAATAATACACAGCTGCGTCAAGCTCGAGCGATCTCCGTATATATCTATGGCCTGCAGACGTTCGTCGATCATGATGTTTTGTTTGGTGGCGTATGGTCCGACAACTTTCAAGGCTGCCTGTGTCAAATCACGGATATCAAGCCGTTCAAATTCAGTTCGGATCTGGTTTGCCTCGAGGCTGGCGAGCTGGAGGAGATTATTGATGAGGCCTTCCATGCGCTGCACTTCTTCGAGGTTGCTGCGGAGCGTGTCCTTGAGTTCCTGTTTTGAAGATTGCGCATCCATGAGCGCTACCTCAGTTTCCATTTTAATCGAGGTCAGCGGAGTGCGCAGTTCATGACTGACATCCGCGGTGAACCGCTTCTGTTGTTCGTGGGCAGCTTCAATCGGTCGGAGTGTGCGGCGAGCCAAAATGTACGATGCTACTGCAGTGACTGCAAATACGAGGAGATTAAGATATATCAACTGTGAAGCAATGTTCTCTGAGCGAGCAGCCAGTTCGGCTGCCGGGTTGCCTGGTTGGCGTAGCCCAAAAGGTTTATACTCCGTCAGCCAGCGGACATATTGGTTTTGAAAGCCAAGCTGCAACTCTTGAACAGCAAGCTTATGAAGTGCCAGACTAAAGACGACACTGATAGTCATGACTATGGCGACATAGACTGCAGTGAGTTTGAAGACGGCGGAACGGAACAATTCAGTCATCTAAGAGGCCTGTAATTTATAGCCAAAGCCGCGCAGAGTCTGCAGGAGCGGTGGTTTGTCCGGGAATGCCCGGTCAACTTTTGAGCGCAGGTAGCCGACGTAAACCTCGACGGTGTTTGGGAGCACATCAGCATCCTCGTTCCAGATATGAGCGATCAGTGTCTCTTTGGTGATAATCTGACCGGCGTGGCGCATAAAATATTCGAGAACTTGGAACTCTTTATGTGACAGCTTCACTGGTTCGCCGCCGCGAAGAACAGTGAAGCCAACAGGGTCAAGTTCAAGATCAGCGACCTTGAGGATAGTGCCGGTGCTGACGCGGGGGCGCCGCAGCAAGGCGCGGACTCGGGCGGTCAGTTCGTCAAACGAAAACGGTTTGACCAAATAATCATCGGCACCGCTGTTAAGACCTTCGACTTTGTCGCCGATGGTTCCCCGGGCTGTCAGCATCAGAAGCGGCGTATGAATCCCCTGCTCCCGAACCCGTCCGCACAGCTCAGTGCCGTCCATGCTACCAGGAAGCATACGGTCGAGGATGATCAAATCATAGTCCGGGTCGAGTGCATAGGACAGGCCAGTATCTGCGTCATGGACTGCGTCAACTGCATAGCCATACATGGTGAGGCCACGTTTGACGGCATTTGCTATTTTTACTTCATCTTCTATTACGAGGATACGCATAGCATTAGTATACGATTAATTGTTGAAAATCTGCTGTAACAGTACTGAGGAAGCATGCAGAGCATGATATATCTATGTTTTACGTGCTATATCCCTAGATTTGTCGACGGCGTCGAGGTTGAAGACAGTATTGGCATGCAGGCCGAAAATTACAGCCGCCAGCACGACGAGCATACTGACGTAGATGCTGCGGTCCAGCAAACTGGCTGTGATGATGAGGTCGTTGCTGATACCGTGCAGCCGCTGTGAAAAGATGAGGAAGGCTTCCCGGAAGCCAATAGCACCTGGAGTCAGCGACACAAAGAGCGCAAAGTTGGCAGCACCGGTATAGACCAACACTTGACTGTAGCTGACGGCCCCGCCAAGACTGCGGAGTTCGACCAAATAGATGATGGATATGATAATGACTTGAGCAAGTGTAGCCGCCGCCAGCCAGATGAGCACGTGGAGCGGCAGAGCCCTGAAGCGTTGCAGGCGGCTGAGAGCGTATGGCAGCACGAGCAAACTGACGCACAGAAGCAGTGCCCAGGGACCAATAAATGCTGCGAGCAGTAATGTTCCACTAAAGGCGGCATAGAAGCCGTAGTAGCAGAAGGTTGCGAGCGTGAAAGCCTTGAGATTGATGTTGTGACGTTTTTTGAGGTACAGTGCTCGGAAGCCTGGCCCGCTCTGTAGGGGCCCAAAGAAGTTTATGATTGAGGAATAGAGCGTGAGCAGTACGTTTTCTTTGGCTGGCAGACGCAGCTCACAAGCAGTGATTGTTGCTCGTTGTATGAAAATCAGGGCGACCATAAAGACTGCATAAAGCCCAAAGAGCAGAGCAAGTGAGCTCAGGGGGAGAGTGGCCAGACGGGCTAGTACGTCTGGATGACGCTGGAAATACAGCACAAACAAGACAATGGTTGCGACGAGGACACTGACTGCGGCGATGGATTGTAATGGCAGCCGACGCATACGCTTATTGTAGCAGGAATACCGTTCGCTTCAGTTTATCTTGGGCATAGTGCGTTATACTAGCATTAATTGTGAATGCCATACATCGCCTCGGCCAGAGGCTGCACCGCTTTGTACTATGCGCCTTGGATTCCCCCAAGTTCTTCATCATAGTGATAGGGATCCTTGTTTTTCAGAGTCTATGGATTGCCCTCAGTGCACGCTTTCCGCAGGCCTTCGACGAAAACTTTCACCTCGGTCTCATCCAGCTGCATGCTGAGCAGTGGCTGCCTTACTTCGTGAACCATCCGCCGGGCGCCGAGCTGTACGGTGCGGTAACCCGCGACCCGTCGTATTTTTACCACTATATTTTTAGCTTTCCCTACCGAGCGCTCCAAGCTGTTACGGACAGCTTAGCAATACAGATCATTGTGCTGAGGCTTATGAATATTGGGCTGTTTGTATGGGGTTTGTTTGTAGCCCGCCGGCTGCTTCAAGAAATTGGAGCGTCCCGGCGCATCATGCACGTTGTACTGCTCTTTTTTGTGCTGACACCGATCATGCCTTTACTGGCGGCACACATCAACTACGATAACCTCATATTCCCGCTGACAGGACTCCTGCTGCTAGCCGTGGTGCGCTTTTTACGAATACTGGGCGACAACCAGCAGGTATCGGTGGGGCAGCTCCTCTTGTTTGCGGGTATCGGCATGTTGGCGGCAATTGTTAAATACACGGTGACGCCGCTGCTTTTAGCTGGGGTTGTCGTCTTTGTGATCAGCCTGTGGCATGTATACAGGCGTGGTATACGGCCGACATGGGTAATAGACATACCGCGCGGAGTACTTGGCGTGGTTGTGGCAATGAGCTTGGTCGGACTGAGTTTCCTGTTTGTCGAGCGCTACGGCCTCAATCTTATCCGCTATCAATCGCCGCAGCCCGACTGCGCCAAAGTACTGACCGTCGAACAATGTTCAGCTTACTCGCCGTGGGTGCGCGACCATCTGTATGCCGCGTCGTATCCCAAGCCCACCACGCAAGGTATTGCCGTCTATCCTTTTGTGTGGGCACACCGGATGGTATTCGAAACGATGTTCGTAATTTCGAGTCGATTCTACCCTGACGGCAAGCGGGTCGAGTACTGGCCCTGGCCGCCGATGACAGTCGGTAATTATGCCGCCTGGACGATTGTGGGTATCGGGGGGCTGCTCACGGCATACTGGTTGAAGCGGTTTTGGAAACTAACGCTGCTCCGGGTGCTGTTGCTCATGATCGCGTTTTATACGATCGTGCTTTTTATCAAAAACTTTTCGATGTACCTCCATACTGGTGAAGCGATGGCTATCCATGGCCGGTATCTGATTCCCGTCTATCCAGTCCTGTACCTTGTGCTGGCGCTGGCCTTTGGCTGGACGCTTGACCGCTTCAGGAAACCATCGTACAAAGTATGGTTGACACTGCTGACGCTCGTTCTCTTTTTTCAAGGCAGCGCCTTGGTCGTTTGGATACAGCGCAGTCATCCAGAGTGGTACTGGCAGCAGAATTCTCTTGTAGCTGAAGTAAATCAAACGGCTAAGTCAGTGCTACGGTACACGACAGCACCGGACATACAGCTGTGGCGCGGCCCGTGGTATCCGCCGCAATAGCTCCTGCTCTATCGGCCTGCTCCGGATATTTGGCAAATTATGATTCTTTAGGCTTTTTTTCTGAAGCATCTAGTACTATTTCGCCACAGACGGCAGCGAAGCCTACATAATAATCTTTGATAGAGGCTGGTCGTCCTATGCCATCAAATCCGAGCTGGGACGATATGCCTATCCGAGGGAGTATCTTGTCATTAATCTGGCCGGTAGATGAGTCTTGCTGACGAACAAACGTCCCCAGCAGTCCTATTTCACCAGGCACGAGTTCTACATCTCCCAGAGTCTCTGAACAATACTCGAAATCCTCAGTTTCCCGGTCGTAAATAATCTCAAATTCATTACTTGTACTATGTTTTCGGGCTGAAACCCAGCGGCCTGCACGGTGGTCATACCTGCTTCCAATCTCTTCTCTTTCAGGAGTATCGAAAAGTGTAACGTCAACGACATGCCCTACCTGCACCATATTTAGGTCAAGGATACTCGACTGAACGGACGCTGCTTTCAGCTCTTCAAGATATGCGGCATGGATTGCTTCCTGATGTCTAATGGCTGCAATACGCATAAGGGGTTCCTTAACACGTTCGTCCCCGAGCTGAGCAGCATACATACCTAGTATCTGACCCGTGGGTAGTGCATCAATTTTCTCTGCTATACCCCGAGCGACTATCTTATCCTCTGTATCTCGAAGTGCGCTACTAAATGCATCATTCAGGTCACTTTCAGTCACGGCTGACAGTCTCGCAGCTATTCTCTTCTGCAATTCTTTGGCAAGTTCTATATAGGGGCCCGCTTCTTCTATAGTTTGACGGTAATGGGCTTCACTATCAACAAGTCGGTAATATTCAGCGCGATTGACAAACATTCAGCTAACTCCTTGCGATACTACAGTCAATAGGTATACATCGTATATCGCCAGTACATTGAAATACTGACAACGTTAGTACAGAATATACATCATCAAGCGAGCAGTGTAAATACAATCACGACAGTTCAGTGCTGCCGCCACTGCCGTCAAGGCGCATGCGCTTGGTATGTTCGAGGTTGTCTTCGATGAGAATGCGGTTGATGCGGATCAGATCAGCGATGATATTCAGGACAAAGCACAAAAAGGCGCCCGTCATGAGGATAGATCCAACGAGTAATGACTGCACGTGGCCCCCAGGAGTTGGGTCAGCGATAAGGAGGTATAGGTAGCGGGCGAATGGGATCAGGCCGAGTATAAAGAGCGTGAATCCGAGTGTACCGAAGATAATATATGGCTTGTACATCAGATAGGCGCGCATGATAGCCACGGCTGATTTGATGACATGCTCACCGGTGGATTTGAAGAGCCGGGATTCCCGGGTTTTGGCATTCGTGGTGATTGGAATGCTGGCAATAGCGAGACGTTTGTTTCCGGCTTGGATGATTGTCTCCATGCAGTAGCTGAAACGGGTAATGGTGTTCAGCTGGATAAGCGACTCACGTGAGTAGGCCCGGAAGCCGCTGGCCGCATCGGGAAGATCGGTGCCGGCCGCCTTGTTGACGACACGGCTCCCAAACCACTGTAACCACTTTTTGCCCCCTGAGAAGTGTTCGATTGTATGGGTTTGCCGGTCAGCAATGACAATATCGGCTTCTCCGCGCAGGATGGGTTGGACTAAATCAGTGATGCGGTCTCCGGGGTACTGGTTGTCGCCGTCGGTATTGACGAAGATGTCGGCTCCTAGTTCGAGTGCTTTAATAACCCCGTCATGAAATGACCGGCCTAAGCCTTGATTTCGTGTGTGGCAGACGAAGTGCCGTACGCCGTGCTGTTTTGCGATCTCGATTGTCTTATCTTTGGAGCCATCATCAGTCACGAGGACGATAACTTCATCAACGCCAGCAATCTGTTTCGGGATATCATGAAGCACGAGCGGCAGGGTCTGCTCTTCATTGAGACACGGTATGTGGACAATAACACGCATAATAATCTTCTCTTAGTATACCAAACTGGCGATCTATACCTGAACGCTTATCTGACTGTTGGGCCTATGAATCGTCAAAATCACCCGTATAAAGCATAAGCACGTATACTAAAAGGTATGCCTCATCGGTCTCGATCGTCTCATCATGTTCGGCCGCATATTTCTCGTGCTGCACTGGTCAATCTGGCCCTTGTTGGCCTGGTTCTCTATATTTTAGTACCGGCATTTGGTGGACTGGAGCAGACGCTGCACGTATTGCAGCGGGCCGATGCGGAGTTTATTGGCGCGGCAATTATTCTGATCACCGTGAACTTTGGCGTAGCCGCGCTCATTTATGTACTCCTCGCTCCTCGCTCGATCCGTTTCCGGCCGACGCTCTGCGTGCAGCTCGCCGGGGGCTTTGTGAATCGCCTCTTGCCAGCCGGCCTCGGCAACCTAGGGCTCAATGCTCTGTACCTTATGCGTCATGGCCATTCAGCCGGTGCGGCTGGTGCCGTTGTGGCCACCAATAATGTACTTGGCATCCTTGGCAACGTCCTTCTGGTTACTACGGCGCTTGTGTTCAGCTCTGTGAGCATTCCCAATATTCAAGTACCGCAGCCCTCTCTTCTGATCGTGGTCGGCATGGCAGCTGTCGGAGCCGTATTATTCCTGCTTGCCCAGCGGATGAAACGGTCTGCGCCTCTTATCCACAAAGCTCTGCAAGATGCAGTGCAAAACATGCACCTTTATGAACAACGCAAACTGCGTCTGTTGGCAGCACTGGTTTGCTCGATGTTCCTGACAGCACTGCATGCCGCAGCCATATATGCCGTTGCTCGGGCGTTGGCAGTAGAGTTGCATCCCGCCCAGGCCCTCTTTGCCATCTCCGTTGGCGCCTTTGTAGGCGCTGCCGTTCCTACACCAGGTGGACTTGGAGGTGCGGAAGCTGGCATTGTCGCGACTCTCGTAGCTTACGGCGTACCATACCACCTGGCACTACCCATTGCGCTCGGGTACCGGCTGATCACCTTTTGGCTGCCGCTCATTCCTGGCATGATCATGCTGCACATAGTTGAAAAGAAGTACTTATGATAGTATAGCTACTTTGAAGGAGCCTACGTTTGTATGTTAAAAGAGTTTAAGAAATTTGTTCTGCGTGGCAACGTTGTCGACCTTGCAGTTGCAGTGGTAATTGGTGCGGCCTTCACAGCCGTCGTCAATGCATTCGTAAAGGACTTTTTGACGCCGCTCATAGCCTCCGTCCAAGGTGAGCGTGAGTTTGCAAAATATGCCTTTCATGTCAACGGCATTGCCTTCCCTTATGGTGATTTCCTCAATCATGCCATTACCTTTTTGCTCACGGCAGCTGTCGTCTTTTTCTTGGTGGTACAGCCGCTCAACCATCTGACGGAGATAACCCGCCGCAAAGAACCAACTCCAGACCCAACAACCAAAAAGTGCCCTGAATGTCTCGGTGAGGTTCCGGCCAAAGCCAAGCGCTGCATGCACTGTACCTCTGTTATCAAGCCGGCCACCAAAGCCTAATCAAACAACTTCTTTGGCCAGTCTCGTTGGGTTCGTACTGTCGTAATTTCAATGGCATACATGATGACCTGTGACTGCAGGTACATCCAGAACAAAATGCCAAGGGTGATTGCGAATGACCCATAGGAGCTATTCAGTTTCGGCAGCTGCTGCGACATGATGTAGCCGCCGAAATGCTGTACGATGATGGTTCCGATACTGGCAATCGCAGCGCCGAGCACCAACTTGCGTGTATTGATCGTGTTCGAGGTGCCGAGACGAAACACGACCAGGAAGAGCCCAAAGACGACGGCGGCATTGAAGAGTGTCAGCAGGAGTGTCGTGATAGGTCCGGTGTTCAGGATACTCTGCAGCACAAAGCTGAGTACGGTGCTCGCGATAATGCCAACACCGACGGCCAGCATCATACCGATGCTGCGGAGGTTGTCACCAACGAAGCCTGGGCGGTGCTCTTTGTCGACATGCCAGAGGTTGTTGAATGTTTCTTGAAGAATATTGGCAAAGCCACGTGCACCGTAGAGGAGAACAAGTGTTTGCAGTACCAGGGCAAGTCCGCTGGCTCGAGCACTCCCGACGTTCCGTTGCAGGTCATCGCCCAGTGCCGGAAAGGTCTGCAGCACAGTGCTGAGAATTTCAGCCTGAAGCTTGGGGTTATTGTTCATGATTATGCCGAGCACGGTTATGAGGAGCAGGAGCAGCGGAAACAGCGACAGGAACCCATAGTACGTGATAAGAGCAGCTTGCTTGCCAGCCTGGTCGTCCCCGTACCGCTTCACAACTGCGACAGGAAACGCGAATGCAGTATGCCTCTGCTGGAATGCATCAAAGCTTCGACCTATTTTTTCGAATATATTCATAGCTGTATTGTGACATACTGTCCGCCTGAACGCATCCGCAGGGCGGAGTATACCGTAAGCGAGATATTTTACGGATACGCTGAGCTGTATCGGGCATGATAGGAATAATAAAGGGGGTGCATATGGAAACTCGCGTACATGAACTGATTGACGAATACGAACGACAACAAAAGATCCGGCTCGTCCGCTACTATACTCGTCTTCAGAGGACAACTCCGTAAATAACACGAAGCTTAGTACATATAAACCAAAGCTAGCAGCGCCATGCTAATGGCAAAGTCCCGCAGTCCGACCGTCCAGTCATAGTATGCAGCAAATGGCGTTACAAAGATCCACCACGCCAGCGCGAGGCATGCGGACACTGGCTGCGCCAAACCGCTCATAAGCAACAGTCCGAGTGATACATTGCCCAGACCATGGATGTGCAGAAATGTCGTGGGCTGAAGGGGCAAAATGAAGCGCACAATAGCCGGCATATAGTGCACCCACTTTTGGGGTTGTTTGATTTGAGTAAGGCCGAAGATAACCATTACGATGCCGACACTGAGCCGGATCAAAAGTTCTGCGATTGCTTGGTCTGACATACATTACTCCTTAGGTTCTGGCCGATTAGTATACGCTGATTGCCTGAAACTGTCAGCCTGATATGAGACAGGTTAATTATCGTACGGAGCTCATGAGCTCAGGATTATCACCTGTTTTTCGGGCCGGTCGGTATTTTCTAGCGAGCAATAAGGAAAATTTCACATCATTGCTGTAACTGAAACGGTAGGATGTGGACATGAAACAGAAGATTGCACTTATCAGCGAACACGCTTCCCCGCTGGGCGCGATTGGCGGTGTTGATGCAGGCGGACAGAACGTAGCCGTTGCAGAGCTCGCGCAGCAGCTGGCGGCAATCGGTTACGAAATTGATATATTTACCCGTTGGGACGACCGGCGCTTGCCGCAGATAGTTAACTGGCGCGACGGCGTCCGGGTAATACACGTCAAGGCTGGTCCCATTACCTACGTTCCCAAAGAAAAAATCTTGCCGTACATGACTGCCTTCACTAATTTCATGGAGCAGTTTATTGCCCGGGAAGGTAATCCGTATAAGCTGATTCATGCCCACTTCTTTATGTCAGGGCTGGTAGCTGCTGAGCTGAAGCAACGCTTGGGGATCCCCTTTGTCGTTACCTTCCATGCGCTCGGCAAAGTACGACGCCATCACCAAGGTAAGAACGACTGGTTTACGGATGAAGGTTTCGCGGTCGAAGAACGTGTAGTCAAAGAAGCCAATCAAATTGTTGCACTGTGCCCGCAGGACCGGGACGACCTGGTTAAACTGTACGACGCCGATCCTGAAAAGATAACGATCATCCCGAACGGGTATAACGCATCACAACTCTATCCGGTTGATAAACTGCTGGCCCGCATGGTGCTCGGCCTCGATCCAAAGGAGAAGATTATCCTGCAGCTGGGCCGCATGGTCCCACGCAAAGGTGTCGATACGGTCATAGAAGCCCTTGCCGATCTGAAGCAGCGGCACAAGCAACAGGCTCGTCTCCTGATCGTAGGCGGGGAGTCTGATATGCCTGACCCCGAGATTACCCCTGAGATTGGTCGCCTGCAACGACGGGCTGAAGAGTTGGGAGTTGCAGATGCCGTGACATTTGTCGGCCGGCGGGGCCGCGACGCCCTGCTCTACTACTACAGTGCTTCGGATGTCTTTGTCAGTATGCCGTGGTATGAGCCCTTTGGCATCACTCCCGTAGAAGCCATGGCTTGCGGTACGCCGGTTATTGGTTCTGAAGTTGGTGGAATCAAGCACACCGTCCAGCATGGTCAAACCGGATTCTTAGTGCCGCCAAAAGACCCTGAAGCACTTGCCGACCGCCTCAAAGACGTCCTCGGCAGCCGAAAGCTGCACGACTTTTTCACCGACAATGGCCTGCGCCACGTCAAAGCACAGTACACCTGGACGAAAGTAGCTAACGCGACGGCAACAATGTACGAGCGAGTGGTACTCGACAGTCCTGACCGCATCGACCTTGATGATAAAGACGATGTCTTTATGACCATCGATAGTGGATTTAAAGCCCTCGAGCAAGCTGCACGTGACTCCCGAGGCAGCCTGCGTGTTTCAATTGTTGACGCGGCCGGAGCAATCAGCCGTTCATTACTACAAGGCGGCCGGGTACTGCTCTGCGGCAACGGCGGTAGTGCAGCTGAGGCGCAGCACTTTGCGACCGAACTGGCCGGGCATTTCCAGATTGATGGCCGGC
>DATHYB010000010.1:0-2973 GCA_035459365.1 Candidatus Limnocylindrales bacterium | reverse complement strand
GCGATTCTACACTAGCACCATATTCAGAGATAGCCGGGAATGTACCTTCAGCTTCTTGCTGCTTTCTATGCACATCATTTTTCTTGAATCCGGCACCGCCATACCATGCACTGCCAACATCCTTCCAGTTTTCGAACTTATCGTACAATCGGTCGACATCTTTTCGAGCCTCCTCATACTGAATGCTCGCCGGAGCCTGGTATGCATGCTCATACCCTCGGCGACCATTCCATGTGCCTTTTGTATATTGAACACCGCCAGAAGCTTTATCTGAATTAGGCTTTATATGCCAGCGGCCATCTGATTCTTGATCCACCAATGCTGCAACCATAGCTGCACTATATTCCTCGAATCTATACTTAGGAACTTTATTGGATTCAGTATTCTCCTGTTCCTCATTAGCTTCAGATTCTTTTTTAGTCTTTTTCTCATCAGCTTTATCAGCGTCTGTAGCAGCATCTTTCGTTTCATCGTTATCAGGGCCTTTGTCCTTATCCTTCTTTGCTTCGCCCTGACCCTGGCCTGAGTTTTCTTTATCTTTTGACTCATCGGGCTTCTCAGTATCACCTGTATCTTGGTCCGGAGCTTCTGGAATGACTGGATCAACTTCTATTGGTGCCGTCGGCAGTTCTCCACCAACATCGGCAAACATTGATCCTTCCTGTCCTGGTGCTGGCACCTCTTGGGGAGGACTCTGAGACTCTTCTTGCTCCGGCGCTTCAGTCTTTTCGGTAGCTTCCTGGCTGTCTTTTTTATCCTTTTCTGGAGACTCGTCTTGTTGGGAACCATCGTCGGTAAAGACATCGGCTTCGACAGGCGCCTCGGCATAGTCACGGATTTTTGTATCAAACAGGATTGTTGGTTCCGCGGGAGCTGGGTCGTCTTTCACGAGTTGGCCATTGTTATCAATCTTGATTTTGAGGTCTATCTTACCCGCAAATTCCCAGTGCCATGCTTCAGGCTTACTACCATCCGGTTCAGCCCAGGCTGGGTGATACCAACCAAAGCGGTGAGCGTTTGCCTTCATCCATTTATACTCACGAGAACCAAAGGTTTGTACTCCACCACCCAAATCAACAGCCAATCCCCAACCATGGTTGGACCTACCAGGCTCAGCAGCGAGTAGCGGCTTGCGTTTCCTGACATCGACCTGCAACCAATACGGTCGATACGTGTCATTAACAACGAGGGGCTCGTCAAGCTCCTTCTTATATTCCTTCGCTAATTCTTTGAATGAGAGGATCGCTCCTTTATGTAATTTATGATCCTCTCTATAGCCAGAGCCAAGTGATTCAAGCTCATCATCCTTCAGTTTACCGCTGACACCGCCATACTTAGCTTTCAAATGCTCTTTTTTTGCAAGTCCATCCATCAGCTTGATTTTTTTGTATTCCGGCTGAGGAGGAGCTTCAGGTGCTTTAGGGGCTTGGGGGGCTAAAACAGGGACACCATCTACAGGTTCCACAATAGGCGGAAGGTTTTTGGCATCAAAGGCATCAACGAGCGGCACATCTGCATGAGCATTTGTAGCGGTGAAAATTGAGGTTACTCCTTCAATCGGCATAGCTTCAGGTATGTCGAATATCTCAGGCTTTGGCCCGTCGAGTGCCGCCTTGAGGTTGTCGGTAAGCAGGGGCAATTTCTTGATAGGATTAGCAAGCGCAGACGGAAGGAACGAGTCAGGGATGATGTCTTTGTCGAAAAGCGTATCAATCGTATGACCGATCAATGGCAGCGCGTCGAAAAGACCTGCATGCTCAGTGACTTCCTGCGAAGCAGGGACCATTGCTAGATCTGTTTCGACCGGCAGCTCCGGCATACTCACTACTGTAGACTGTTCATTATCAATATTCGGCTGCACGAAAGGAGATACTACAGTTTCTTGTGTAGTATCAGGAATATTGACTGCTATATGGGCAGGCTCTGAGCTATGTTCTGGCGATACATATGAATCCGGCGAAGCAGAGTAGGGTGACTTCATGGTTGTGATCGAAACTGCCGTAAGGTTATCGACCTTTGTATCATCCGCCACCTCGTGCGGCTTCATGACAGCTAGGGGTATAAAGTCCGGGAAATCCACAGCTCCAACTTGTGAAGTTTGTACACTCTGAGCAGCTGGTAGAGTCTCTGTGGCAATTGGCGTGTCAATCTGCACGACACTTGTAGATACATTCTTCGTCAGTAAGTAAGCAGGCTGTTCTGCCCAAGCCCGCTCACCGGTCAGGGTGACGCCACCAGAGGCTAGCACGAGACCAGCCATACCAGCAAAAGCACCCCGTTGCAGAGGACTGTACGTCTCGACCGTTTGGGGACTTGAGTCAGGAGAAATTTGTAGCGTTATTTGGTCAGATGGCGACAAGTACCCTTCGTTATACAGGAGTGAGACTATGTTACGTTCTTGAGCCATATTTCATTGACCTATTACGTTTAATTAGATTATAACCTAATCATCCATTGGCGCTAGTATCAAATTGTTGTTAATTATGTAGCCCTACTTTTTAGCTTGTTCGGGCTTAGGGGCATCACCACAAATGATACGTTTTGACGGGTCATTGATAAATAAGTAAGCATTAGGCGCAGTAGTATTTTGGGCTTTTCCATCTGGTGGAAATGCATACACGTTGTCTGCCGATGCCAGTATGTCTGGATTGAGTGCCTTATCTGTTTCTTCAGCCAGATCAGGCAGCATGGGGCCAAGTTTTTTACCTGCTTCGGTGATTGCTTGAACATCCTGTAAACACCATGTGCGAACTTGCTTATTCGTTTTGCCCGTATGATACATATTAGTAAAGAAATCTGCGATCTCGTACTCGTCAGGATTGACAACCAGATTGCCAGCTTTATCTTTTGGCACCGCCTGGGCAAAAGACCGTTTGTTCAATTTCATATCAACTTGGAATCCGACAGTATTATTTTCTTTGTTGAATACAACCTTATCGATAGTGAAAGCTGCAAATTTAGAGACCGTCTCAC
>DATHYB010000009.1:0-5797 GCA_035459365.1 Candidatus Limnocylindrales bacterium | reverse complement strand
TTTCCGAAATTATCGGTGAAAGTGCGTGATGAAATAGTTGCCTTCGGGGCGGCCGAAGAACTCAAAGTCGACGACCGCGGTGTTGTCGGCGGTGGGGTACACCTCAAACCGGAACAGGTACACAAACTTGTCGAAGAGCGCGGTGAAGACGTCGTGTTCTTTGATGGCCGCAATGCCTATGAAGCCCAAGTTGGTAAGTTTAAAGACGCAGTTGTACCCAATGTTCGGACCAGTAAAGATTTCTTGAAAGAGCTCGAGAGCGACAAGTACGATGCCATCAAAGACAGGCCGGTGGTAACTTATTGCACTGGAGGCATCCGCTGCGAAATCCTGAGTAGTTTGATGAAAAACCGCGGTTTCAAAGAGGTGTATCAGATGGACGGCGGCATCGTAAAGTACGGTGAAGCGTATGCCGACGAAGGGCTGTGGGAAGGTTCGCTCTACGTCTTTGACGGCAGAATGGGCGTAACGTTTTCAGACAAAGCCAAAGACATTGGCCAGTGTGTGCATTGCCGGGACAGGACCAGCCGCTATACGAACTGTGCGAATGTCGACTGTAACGATTTGATTTTGGTCTGTGAGAACTGCCAGGACAAAGTTTTGTGTCTAAACTGCCACTCGGCAGGTGTTGCATTGAACTTATGCTAAAATGCTCTCATAACTATGAGGCGCTCCATGAAACTTCTCAAAACCATCAAAAAATCAAATAAACTAAAAGCAGCTTCGATGCTGACCGTTGTGGCCGTACTATCACTAGTCGCAGCTTTTGGTAGTTATTCGAACGACCAGAGCCAAGCGGCACGGGTCACTGCTAATTACAGTGATACGCTGTCCATGAATCCCACTACCGGACGAATGACGCCTGGCCAGCCTGTGGATGTCGTACTCTACGCCAATACTGGCACCGAACCGATTAATGTCGTGCAAGTGAAGGTTAACTATCCGGCCGACCAGCTGAAGTTTGAGCGCTTGAGCGAAGGTCCTGCCTTCCCGGTAGCCGTAGCCACTGATACGGCTACACCTGGTATGATCCGTTTGGCACGTACACTTGATACGGATGTCACCGCAGTTTCCGGTGTGTCAGGATCAAATATCATTGCGACGCTGCACTTTACGGCACAGCCGAATGCCGGCGGCACGGCTCAGTTGAGCTATGACGCGTCTGCATCATTTGTCATGCGGGCCCGAGACAATCAAAATATGCTGGCAACCGCCTCTGGAGCTGTCTTTACGACTAAGCCCGGTCGTCGCTAACTCTCTGTATACAGCTCATGCTTAGTCTTGGCATAAACGCTATACTTAAGCTATATGAATGAGACGCTCGAAGCCAAACTCAAGCAACTGCCCCGTGAGCCAGGCGTCTATTTCCATAAGGACGCCCAGGGCGATATCATTTATGTCGGCAAGGCGGCGGTCCTGCGTAACCGCGTGCGGCAATATTTCCAGAAAAGCCGGGCCCGCGATGTCAAAACCGACGTCCTCGTAAATGAAATAGCTGATGTCGATTGGATGGTCGTCGAAAGCGAAATAGAAGCACTCTTCCTCGAAGCTGAAATGATCCGGCGTTACATGCCGAAGTACAACATTTTGCTGCGCGACGACAAGGCAATGGCCTACATTCGCATCGACTACGACAGTGACTACCCGACAGTTAGCACGACGCGCCGTCCGCTCGATGATGGAGCGCGTTACTTCGGACCGTATCCGAGTTTGACGAGCGTCCGAGTGGCGCTCAAACTACTGCGTCGAATTTTTCCGTATGCCACCCGCCAGATAGCTGGTCAGAAACGGGTGACGTTGCACTACCATCTTGGCCTTGATCCAGGACTGGAAGAAGGCCGGACGACACTCGAAGAATACCGGGGAAACCTACGCAAACTGATGGCCTATATCGAGGGCAAGCGCAAAACTATCATGCTCGAACTTGAGAAGGAGATGAAGGCCTGTGCCCGGGCCCAGGATTTCGAGAAGGCCGCTGAACTTCGTAATCGTCTGAATGCGCTGCAGAACCTCAATAAGCAGGTTATTTTCAGCGATAAAGAATTCATGGATATCAGCAAAGATCATGCGCTCAATGAGCTCTGTGACTTACTGGGACTCAAAAACTATCCGCAGCGGATCGAAGGTTATGACATATCACATATGTCCGGTACTGACGTAGTTGCCAGTATGGTGGTCTTTACGAATGGCGTGAGTGACAAGGCTGAGTACCGTAAATTCAAAACCAAAAAAGACCACAACAATGATTTCTATAATATGTATGAGACGCTGTCGCGCCGGCTGAGCGAGAAAAATGTCAAAGCCTGGGGCAAGCCAAGCTTAGTCCTAATTGACGGCGGCAAAGGCCAGCTGGAAGCGGCCATCCGTGCCCGCGATGAAGCCCAGTGTGCAGACAAGGACGGCGAAGCAGTGCCCAGCTGCCAAGATCTGCCGTTCATCGGTCTCGCCAAGCGTGAAGAACAGATTGTCATTCATAAAGCTCAGTCAAATGTCTCGCTCAATCCTGAAGTCCTACATACACTCCGCGGTTTTACGAGCGAGAGTGAGGACTTTATCCTGGTTAACTTGCCGCATGGTACCAACGTCGTCAAGCTGTTGCAGCGTATCCGCGACGAATCACACCGCTTCGCTGTTAGTTACCACTCAGTGCTCAAGCAAAAACGTCAGACTGCCAGTGTCCTCGAAGAAATCCCTGGCTTTGGGCCGGCGACTCGCAAAAAGCTCCTCAAGCAGTTCGGCTCGATGAAGGGCATTGCTGAGGCCTCACCTACGGAACTTGCAATCGCCATCGGGGACAAGAAGGCGGCAGTGCTGCGGCAGCATCTCAAGCCGTTTGAGAAAGTTCAGTAATCCCTACCAACCCTAGTAGGCATATAAAAGATTTGCAAGAGACTTAGCTGTCTTCTGTGTCGTCTTCGGGAGTGGGCGGCAATATACCGACTAAGTTACCGAGCAGTACGCAAGAACTGGCATTAGGGGCATCATACTTTTGGCGGAGCTCAGCACCGTGCCGCTTAATTGTTCGTTCTGACAATCTATGACGAGCAGCCATAGTAGCTTCCGATAGACCGTTGGAGCTATCGATGAGGTATTCGTACTGGCGGGGGCTTAGTGACGGAGTGGTTGGTACTGGGACGTCTGGTACAGGTGGTTCAACGAGTAGAATACCATCAACAAAACTTCGTTGGATAGCATGTGGCTGATTGGTCGCACCCAGCTTCTCATAAATCTCGGGTTTGCGTCGTTTGATAGTGCGGTCGGCGTAAGGTGTGTGGCTTGCTATCTCTTCAACCGTCATACCTATGGCTCCCAGTACCAGTATGGTTGTTTCATCCGCTTCAAGCTGTTGCTCTGGGTCGACGAAAAAGCCGCCGCCGCGTTCGAGAGCAACATATTCCGTAGAAACGCCCTTAATCCCTAAGGCTTCTAGTGGATAGACTTCGCAGGCGAAAAATGAATGCGGCTTTTCGGGGCAAAGCATCTAACTATTATACATAATCCGCAAATAGTACCGATAATATGTTGCATCTATATGCCGCGCTACTCGGTACCGACTCACTTGCTGCTCTGGTTTGCTATACTGAAGACTTGATGAAAGGCTTCTTCTCCTCAGAATTTTTTATGGGTAACCGACAGCGCCTGCTCGGAACCGTGCAGGCTGGCCTGCCTATTGTACTGACCGCGCACGGCCAGCTGCAACGCAGTAGTGACGGTATATTTCCATTCCAGCAAGACAGTAGTTTTTGGTATCTGACAGGCATTGAATACCCGGATGTTATTGTCGTGGTTGACGGTACTGAAGGCTATGCTATCGTCCCGGAGCGGAGTGCATCGAGGGAGGCCTTTGACGGCGTAGTTGATTTTGATGAACTAAAAGCGATATCTGGGCTAGCCGAAGTCATGCCGGCTGAAGCAGGCTGGGAACGACTGACCAGGCGACTCAAGCAAACGAAAAAGTATGCAACACTCCTACCTAACCCTCCTTATATTGAAGGTCATGGCGTCTACTCGAATCCTGCTCGTGCGGCGCTCGGTGACACACTCAAATCGCTGGTGCCTAACCTGAAGGTGCATGATATACGCATGGACGTAGCGCGCCTCCGAATGATAAAACAAGCTCCCGAGTTGCAGGCTTTGCGGCAAGCAATAGATATCACCATTGATACACTTCTCGAAGTAGCTCAACCGGATGTATTGGCACGCTACCAGGCGGAATATGAAGTCGACGCCGATATTGGCCGCGGTTTTCGTTTCCGTGGTGCCCGGGGCCATGCCTTTGACCCGATTGTTGCGAGCGGCAAGAATGCCACAATTTTGCATAACGTATCCAACACTGTACCGCTCAAAAAAGGTGACTTGCTCGTACTGGACGTTGGTGCTGAATACCAGCACTACGCTGCTGATGTTACCCGCACGGTTGCTTACGGCGAACCGTCCCGGCGGCAGCAGGCGGTGCAGACGGCTGTGCTTGCGGTGCAAGAGCACGCGATTGCTTTGGTGAAGCCTGGAATCCTGCTCAAAGAGTACGAGCAGCAGGTTGAAAAGCTTATGGGCGAGCAGCTGCTCAAGCTCGGGCTGATCAAAGAAGCAACTAAAGAGTCGATCCGCCGCTACTATCCGCATGCCACCTCGCATTTCCTGGGTCTCGACGCCCACGATGCCGGCGATTATAGCCAGCCTTTGCCAGTAGGTGCGGTCATCACGGTTGAGCCGGGAATATATATTCCCGAAGAGGGTATTGGGGTACGCATCGAGGACGATGTCTTGATCACAGAAACCGGCTGCGACGTACTTTCCGGCCGCTTGTCAAAAGCGCTTAAGCTTGGCTAGGACTCTGTGCTACAATAGCTGCAATGAACGGGCCGTTTTCACGATTTCTCATCCGGTGGTTAGTCGGAATTCTCGGTATATGGGCGGCCGCTGGATTGCTCGGGGACCTTGTTTCCTATGACAACCGTGTTGGAGCGGTCGTGGTGGCTGGACTGCTTCTCGCAATCGTCAATGTCTTTATCAAGCCAATTCTCGTGGTGCTTGCCCTGCCGGCGTTGTTCTTTACGCTCGGGCTATTCATGGTCGTAATCAACGGCCTCATGGTATTGTTGGTGAGTAAGCTCTACGCGCCGCTGCATGTTGAAAGCTTCTGGGCGGCTATACTTGCTGGTATTGTTATCGGGCTTGTAAACTATTTAGTAACGGCCATTTTGGAGGACCGTAAAACATGACTATATTTAACTACATCACGATTGCATCAGCCTTACTTCTGACGTTCCTCGTCTTGGTTCAAACACGCGGTGCGAGCCTCGGTGCCGGCCTGGGCGGAACGGCCGAAGTCAACACATCCCGCCGCGGTACTGACAAGACGATTTACCAATTGACCATTGCCACCGCTGTTGTTTTCACGCTGTCTCTGATCTTCGGTATTTTGTAAAAAGCTAAAACAAGGAAACAGGATGGGACTTTTAAATCCGCGCTGGCGCCGCAAGCTTCGAAAACGGCAACAGCAGGTTGGGGAAATTGGCGAACAGGCAGAAAGCCTGATTGAGCGTCAATTCTTCAAACGACTAGACCGTCTGGCTGCGGTGCGGCGGTTTGTCGCCGGGTGGCTCCTGTTCTTTGTGTTGGTGTGCGGCGTCTTGGTTGGCCAAATTCGTGCATTGGATAAACAATTCCGCTCTTTGCAGCCAATTCCTGGTGGGTTGTATACGGAAGGTATAGTTGGTGACTTCACAAACGCAAACCCACTGTATGCGTCCTCGAAGGTAGATGAATCTGTGTCCAAACTGCTCTTTGCCGGACT
>DATHYB010000008.1:0-6505 GCA_035459365.1 Candidatus Limnocylindrales bacterium | reverse complement strand
GCATGCTCATACTGCCGTCGCACAAGCTGCTGCCAATGCTGTCGCCGTTTTTCCTGCTCGGAACGCTCATAGCGGTAACTATGTTAGCTTTTTCGAGTATCCTCGGGCAACTATTGCTGGCTTTGCTGCTAGGCGGCCTGTCGCTTGGCTTGCTCGGCCTGCTGGTTCCACTCAAGCCGCTGACGCCCTTCAGTTACTTTCTAGAGCTGCAGCTGATTGTGCTCTTGGGCTGGCGGGACTATCTACTGAGCAACTACCGGGTGACGTGGGACTTAATAGCTAGCACGCGGCAATAACATGGGCTCCCGCCTGCTAATATATCTCGGGCTTTTGGCTATGGCAGCAGTTTTTGCGGTGCTGTACTGGCTACCGTACTTGCTTGGCGGCGAAGAGTTGCCGTTTGGATGGGATACGCCTTTTTATATCTGGAAGGAACGGATCTTGTATACCCAAGGAGTGGCGGCGGCCATCGAATTACAGTCGCCACGGATAGGCTATTCGACATACTTGGCATTGGTGCACGCATCAGGATTCACTGATGTACTGTTAGCCCAAAAAGTAGCCGCCACCTACCTTGCCTTCTTGCTGCTCGCAGGCAACGGCTTGTTGTGCTACTTATTGTTCAAGCGCAAAGCCTTGGCGTTTCCGCTGGCATTTCTGGTAGGGCTCAGTACCTATGGCTTTTGGCGCCTGACAGAGGACTTGTATGATAATGTTCTCGCATTCGTCCTGGCGCTCACGATTATCGCTATATTATTGCTCCGGCTGCGGAACATTTGGTTGAAGGTAGTGATAGTGCTGCCGCTCGTCTTGGTTATGATAATCACTCACCTAGAAACGCTAGCAGTGCTTGTACTGGCAGGTATCTTTTATGGAGCGTTCAACCTTCGGAACTATACAGGCCGTCAGGTACTTTCGGCTGGTCTGGCACTAACTGCGGGCGTGGTAGCGGTTGGACTAATGTGGCTGCCGGAGCTTGGCCCTTTTTTGGCTACCTACAGGCCGAATGTTAATATTGCAGCCTCACTGGAACGCTTGCTTGCTACAAACTTCGCTGCTTTCCCATACCGATCCGTGGGAAGCATAAGCGGCTTTTTGTTATTCGGCTTGTATGTACCGGTTTTGATCTACGCTGCCCTACGAGGATCACGGGCGCATAAAATGCTACTGGGCTGGCTTATGGCTGTCGTTCTTTTTGTTGCCGTCGATGTCCTCCTTTATAGTTTTTCCATTCCAATTTACCGGCTTATCTTGTACTTGCCGATGATCCCGCTTACGGTAGGGTTATTGCTCTATATACGGGACAAAGTACCTGTAGCTTGGCTGGGGACTGCTCTTGCTGTCTTGCTCGTGGTGCCAGGGCTTGGGCAGCCGCTTCGATACCAGCTGGACAGGACGAGCTTTTTGAGTCCCGATGCACAGCTGGCGATGCAGTATTTATCCCAGCATCCCACTGAAGCTATAGTGCCGGCGCAGTATAGCTTGGAAAACTCCGAGGCCTACTACGGAAACTGGCAGAATTGGGTGTGGGCGGCCGGACCTCTTGCTGATATTGGTAAAGCCCAGATTTACAATGGTAGTTTGGTTGACTATAAACTCAACCAACCGAAGTTTTTTATGACAAGTAATACTGCCGGTACGGCCGGCTTCTCATCCCCCCGGGCACTACTCTTTAAGGAGTTTGATGCCCAGGGTTACCAGGCCTTTGGGCTGCAAGCCCGCCGTATCAGCCAGGGCGTGTATCTGGCTGATGTCGCGCTGGAGAGGCGTGAGGATATTGTTGCGCTAACTAAGGAGTCAGAGCCATGGACTTTATCTACGGAAGGGACAGGGCAGTCTATCCGGTCAGCCTATCTCGGCCACGGATCAGCGGCCAACGCCCTGGTGGTCAACCTCAAGAGCTCATTGCCGCAGCATATACAGCTGGTCGAAGTGTCGCTGATAGACAACAACGATGCAGTTGCCTATTTTCCGATTGCAGCCAGTGCCGTCCGGGCTGATTGGACAAACCTCGTCCTGCCGTTCCCGAAAGACACCGGGGCCGATCTTTCGCGTATCAGCCGTGTCAAAATCAATGTCTATGCCAAGCCCGGCGAAAAAAGCAATATACAAATCTCGTCCTTGTCGGCGTGGAGTTTTGCGCCCGGGGTTTCGAGCGTGAAGGACGTCGTGCCAGCGAAGCATGGCAGGGGCTACAGCCTGACTGTGCCCGGAGGTACGAATCGGCTGCATATCGCCTACGTGAGTGGCGGCCGGCCACAAGCGTTTTTGGAGGTTAAAGAGGTGAAAGCCGGTCATGCTACAGCTGACCGTGCGATCTCAGCAGCAGCCCCAGGCCGCCAGTATATAGACATGCCGGTTAAACCTGGAACTACCGTGCACATCCAGGGGATTAATTTCCCCGTATCTATAGAGGACGTTAGCGCTTATACAGGTGCTTCCCAGGGCCAAAGCGATTAAACCTGAAGTCTCGGAGCGCTCGCCATATCTCCAGGATCAGCCTGGGCTGGCGGCGCAGGAGGCAGAGGGCCGTGTAGCCACCGATAGTGCGAACTAGGTAGAGTGGATAGGTTATCAAATGCCGCTGTAATGGGTGTATATGCGTGCGGATCCACAGAAGCTGGTTGCGCACCATGTAATAGATATAGAGCCGTGAAAAGCGGCCGGTTGTGGCCGCTACTTTATGCGTGGCGCAGGCATTTACTATTGCAAAGGAAAACCCGGCTGCCGCTGCCCGGGCAGACCAATCCGTATCCTCGTAATACAGGAAGTAGCGTTCATCAAAACCTTCCGTTTTTCGTAACACCTCGGCTTTGGTTATGATTGCGCAGCCCGGCATGAAGGTAATAGGCATCCCTGTCTTTTTCAAATGCCGTCCCGTTCCCGTGACATAGTCTATCGCCCCGCCTTTGGCATATGTTTCTCCGTTAGGGTACAGAATGTGCCCCGAAACAATGTCGGCATGGCGCAGACCTTCCAGACAGGCACTCAAAAAGTCGGGCATTACCAGGAGATCGTTGTTGAGAATGGCAATATATGGAAAGCCTTGTTCGAGGGCGTACCGGATGCCCACGTTGTTACCGCCGGCGTATCCGAGGTTGGCTTCGGTACGGATAAGGTGCACGGCGGGGTCACGCGTAATTTCCCGGAGGGACTCAGAGGAGTGGTTGTCGACGACTATTATCTGTATCCTGGCATCACTTGCTTTCAGCGACGAGATACAGGCGGATGTATCATGGTAATTATTCCAATTTAGCACAATCACGGCTAAACTAGGGGGAATGGTAGAACTTGTGCTGCTCGGGGTGTTGAAGTTAGTCGTGCTGTTTTTCTTGCCGGGATATGCCGCGCAAAGGGTAGTGCTGGAAGACGATGATCCCTTGGTCGTGGCCATTTTGGCGCTGCTGCTGTCCCTACCCATAACCATTACTATAGCCTTTCTGCTGAGCTATGTCTTTAGGCTCCCTATAGCAAGCCCGGTTATTCCATTGGTTGTTGGCATGGTCTGTGCCGGCTTGCTCCTGATAGGTAAGAACAAGCCGAAAGCGTATAGTTTGCATGCCTACAGGCGGCGACAGTAATGGACAGCCTGGAACAACCGCTTGGAACGTATGACGCATCGCTTAATGCAGCTGCCTACCGTTTGGTAGGCAAGGGCCAAGAGTGTCTTGATGTCGGGTGCTGGACGGGTAATATGGGCAGGGCACTCGTACGGGAAAAACAATGCGTTGTAGATGGCATAGATGTTCATACGGGGGCCCTTGAAGAAGCAGCAAAAAACGGGTACCGTAAACTTTTCCAACTTGACCTGAACGATGGAACGGTGGACTTTAGAGCAGTAAAAGGGAGCTATGATACTGTCCTGTGCTGCGATATATTCGAGCACTTGCTACAGCCTCAGAAACGGTTGCGTGATATTTCTCCGCTTCTTAAACCGGATGGTCGGGTTATCGTCAGTTTACCGAATATTGGCTTTGTACTATACCGGCTGAAGCACTTACTGGGCCAATGGAACTATGAAGACAAGGGTATTATGGACAGGACGCACATTGTCTTCTTTACGAAAAAGAGCGCCGAAACTATGTTCCGAGAGGCAGGATACGAAATTATATCTTCCGAAGCTTATAACGAGGTCAGCCCCAAATTCTTTTTTCTCAAATTTCTCGGCAGGCTGCGCCCCTCGCTATTTGCTGTCCAGCTTGTATTTGTCCTGTCTCCTGTTTCGGTAGAAGATTAGACACGATTGGCAATATGCCATGCGGTTATTCACTCTGTCGTTTGCGTACTTTAGGGTAATTCTGTACTATGTACGCATACCCCTAGGGGGTAAACTGAACTAACAATAGGAGGGAGTCATGGAACACGGTTCATTAAATGCTATGGCCCGCAGTGCGACGCTGCATTGTCTGACTGGCTGTGCGATTGGAGAAGTAAGCGGACTAGTAATTGGAACAATTCTGGGATTATCCACAGTAGTTACCATCGCCTTAGCGGTTACTTTAGCATTTATATTTGGGTTTGCACTGTCTACCGTACCCCTTATTAAAGCCGGCCTCACGTTCTTTGCGGCGCTGCCGATTGTTTTTGCGGCGGATACCTTATCAATTGCCACAATGGAAGTGGTAGATAACGCGGTCATGGCAGTGATACCGGGCGCTATGGAATCCGGCCTAGTAAATCCCGTCTTTTGGATAAGTATGCCTATCGCCCTGACGGCAGCATTCTTTGCGGCCTACCCAGTCAATAAAATCCTTCTCAAGAAGAACAAGGGCCACGCGCTGGTTATGGCATACCACGAAGGGCATACCGGCCATGAGGCTCACGGCCACCACTAGAGGAACTACAATGACAAAATATGGATATAGCGATACGAAACCGCAAGTGCTGAAACGCCTCAGCAGGGCAGAGGGCCAGGTGCGCGGTATTTCCCGGATGGTTGCTGAGGATACGTATTGTATTGATATACTTACACAAATCAGCGCAGCCCAGGCAGCACTCGATAAAGTCGCCCTCGAACTCGTGCGGGAGCATACCAAACACTGCATGACACAGGCTGATGATACGAACCAAAAAGCGGATGAGCTGGTCAGTGCGATCAGCCGAATGATGTCACGATAAATCAAAGGAGACTGACAATGGATACCAAACCACTTTTATACGGACTTATAGGCTTCTTTATTGGGGGTCTACTGGTGTCGGTAGCGGCAACGACGTTCGATAAAGAATCACTGCGGAATACGTCAGACTCGAGCAATAACCACTCGGTCGAATCACTCACGAACAAAACCGGAGACGAATTCGACAAGGCCTTCATGGAGGAAATGATTGCGCATCACCAAAGCGCGATTGATATGGCGAAGCTGGCAGAGACGAACGCCAAGCATGACGAAATTAAAAAGCTCAGCACGGACATCCTTTCGGCGCAGTCAGCGGAAATCGACATGATGCAGACGTGGCAGGGTGACTGGGGTTATAAGACCGTTCCAAAAAGCCACAATTCTGGCCATTGATAGCTAGTAATATCTACAAAAAGGAACCAGGAAAAATAAGAAATACAACTATATAATTGCAAAAACTGCAATTAACAATTTACATAGTAGAATCGTTTATATATTATTAGTGTTATGCCAAGACTAACGAAATTCACATCGACACAAGGTAATATTGTGTACGATCTACCTCTTACGTCCCATCCCGTGAAACAACTAAACATAATGCTTATTGGATGCGGCCCTTATGCTAAGCATATTTATTTGCCAGCGTTGGCTGAGCAGAACGATAGCTACCGCTTGAACCTCACAGTTGTTGTTGAACTGGAGAGTCAGAAAGCTTTTGTTGAAGAGGCTGTCAAAGGATTGGGGCCGGTGAAACTGGTTCTAACCAAGAAGTTCAAAAACCCATATTCATTACCAACCCGCCTGGTAGCGGAACTAAATAAAGCAGTCGCAGAAAACAATATTGATGGAGTGATTATATCAACGGAGCCCTTGTCGCATATGCAGTATACGTTATGGGCCGCCAAGAGTAATTTACATGTTTTGATTAACAAGCCGCTATCAACTCATGAGTTTGTGGCGAGCCGTCCGAGTCATGCTAAACGGCTGTACGAGGATTATCAAAAAATAGTGGCAGTTCGTAATCCCAAAAAAGCTTTTCTGATTAATGCCCAAAGGCGTTACGACCCAGGTTTCATATATGCGCTGGACTTGGTTGGGTCGGTGGCGGAGAAATATCATATCCCTATCACGTCCGTGCAGGGCATGTACTGCGATGGCCAGTGGAGGCTTCCGAAGGAAATGCTCACACAGCAATACCATACATATATGGGCTACGGCAAGGTTTCTCACAGTGGATATCATCAGATTGATCTCATGAGCCGTTTGATTGAAGTATCATTCGGAAAATCAGGAAAAAATTTCGATGAGATAGGGGCATTTTCGAGTTTTATTCGTCCAACAGGTTTGCTGTACCAACAAAACCGCGAAGATTACATTCGTCTTTTCGG
>DATHYB010000007.1:0-7202 GCA_035459365.1 Candidatus Limnocylindrales bacterium | reverse complement strand
CGCTGTGCCTGTTCCAAGCAAATGGCTTGCCCATTCCACCAGGTCATCTCTGGAGACCTCGGAGTTAATCTCTGCGACAAAAGCATTGAGATAGTTTGGATAACTTGTGTTTGTGGCGTTTGCTTCTTCGTTAAGGCTGTTCAATCTTTTTGCTACTTGCTCTAGATTTTCTTTTGCCCAATTCTTCGCCAGTTGCTTGATGGCTTCTGACTGCCTTGCCATAACTTCAGTTTCACGGCGCAAGGATCTTGACTCATAGGGGAATAACACTTCGTATTCTTGAGGAACATCAATTTGAATATCAATACCAAGTGCTGTGCCTGATTTCCGTATATGTCGCTGAATAAGGTGGCGTCCGACAGTAGCTGCCTGTAAGTCTTTCAGTAGTGCTTCCGCTACCTCCTTTTTGGGCGCTTCAATTTTCTCTAAATAATCAGGGTGGACATTCTGACGGTTATAAACCCAGTCGTGAACAATCGCTAAGATTTCTGTAAATGCCTCATTGCTAGAAAGTTTGCTATATATCTTGCTAGCTGTTTCCCTCACGGAGTGCATACTCTCAAACTCTTCGGGTGATAGGTAGCTCTGTATGAACGATATTGATTTTCCTACGCCCGGGTCTGTTTCGTGTTTTTCATAGTGGGGATTAAGTGCAGCGGCGATTGCACGACCTATTGTTTTCTCATCAGGGTAGCCTTCATTAACTACGCTCTCAATAACTTTGATTAGTGCCGTTCTGCGCTCAATACTCTCATTGTTAAAACCTGGACGCCCGCCTTCAATCCAATCCTCGAGTATTCTAATAGGATGGTTAGGGTAAGAGTGTAGCTCACGATGGTCGTCTGCTGCTGCGTAAATCAGCTCTCTCATTGCTATATTTGGCTGACGATATAAAAGCGGGTGAGGCATTGCAATGATTGCGGCTTTGTTATTACTAGCAACATATTCAGCTTCGGCTTCACCGAGCGAACCATAGTAGACCCAAGTTTGATTTGAGAAATTAGTATCTAGATATGGTAATACTCTCGTGGAGTCTAACTCTGCACCTTTAAGGGCAGTAACAAGCAAAGTCTCTATTACATTATCGGTATTTGGATAATGCTCAATATAATCTTCAAATCTTAATGCACATGGACCAGAGAAAAATAACTCTCTTACAAGGGGATACCTGAGAGCATCTGGCTCAATACTGACATTACCATCGTCTTTTGTGCTTAGTATCCCACCAAAAGCAAGCTCGTTAAGCACAGTTTTAACTTCGGCTATTGGCATTCCTGAAATTTGAGAAAGTTTATATAGCCCAATTCCACTATCTCCACCTAGCGCAATAAATGAAAGCAGTGCGGCTATGTCTTTACCTAGCCTCCCCTTAAATGTATTTACGACCAGGCTATACAGTGAGTCGCCATTAAAGACCTTCTGCCAATCTCCCTCAATGCAAAGATAGCTTAGCGTAATAGCAAGCCCAGGCTTGCCCTTTGATTGATTTATTATTTCTCGCTTCAGGTCATTAGAGGCACACTCCAAGCCACAGGCATTAACTACTGCCAACACTTCATCTCTTGTAAGCTGCTTGAGATTAACTACATTGGCACTACTAATTTCCATTGCTGCTTGAATATCTGTTTCATCGGATGTCCAGAAAGTACCTATAATACTAAAGGACAACCCCAGTTCTGTCCGTATGTGCTTGAGACTAGTTAGCAGCTCAGGCTTACTATGGATGTCGTCAATTATTAAGCAGTCTGGGGACTTCTTTCTTATATCATCAGCAATCTTACTAAGGTCATCGGAAATAACAAAAAGCCCATTATGCCTTTTTGCATAATCATCAGCTATGTAAGTTTTGCCGCTACCAGGCTGACCTGTTATTAGAATGTCGCCGGTGATACTTTCTAAAGCAGCTATCTCAGTATCTCTACCAATAATCGGTACATCCAATGATTTCCGAGTGCTTAGTGGGGCCTTTGATAAAGCAGGTATTTCTCCACTAATACCCAGCAGCTTAAGTCGCCAATCGGAATGCCTATACAGTTCATTAATAAAATACTCAGCGTCATATATCGGACCGAGCGTGAAACCCAGTTCTTCGGCTTTCTCGCGTAGGTTTTGCTTCTTCCGATTGGATAGGTCTTGGCTTGTCGCAACATAGGCTATCTTAGCCTTGCCCCCACTTTTCTTATAGGCAGTGAGTGTTTTTGCCATATTGCCAATAACATCTTCTTCTATTGTGCAAGTTGTGGGTGCAGCACCTTCATCGGTTGGCACTTCGCCATCCCTACCATAGTCGCCCGGTCCGTTTACGGGGGCAAAGCCCGGTATAGCTTCGGAAAGAGAGAAACCAACAAACTCTTCAAAAGCATTTCCATCTGATATTTTGGAAAGGCGGTCTTTAATCTGGTCAAATAGCTCGTCCATATCACTATTATAGTTCAACCAAGTTTTGCGATTTCAATTTAGCAATAAATGGGGGGTGGGTCGCCACTCACCCCTGTAAATAGCATTCCGCAGTATAAATGCCGAATTTTCGGGGGTCAAATGACCAAGCATTTTTTTGACGAAAAAAGGAGGTGTCGAATTTTTGGGGCTGACTTTGAAAAACACATTTTTTGACTAACAATGAGCATACAAAATCACTAGTTTTGCTACAATAAAGAAGTCCAAACCAGTTACGAAGGATATTTTATATCCCAGCTTTTTAGTTTGAAAGCGGATAAACCCAAACAGGGGCATCTTGCTGACAAACAATAAGGGTTTATCCTTTGTTGCTGGTTTGGACACCTAGGCAGGGTGTCCCTTTTTTGTTTGGATCACCCGCGAGTATCAAAGTAAAAGGAGGTCCAAGGTGAATAAACAAATCTTTAAAAGATGGTGGTTCTGGGTCATCGTGGTTGTCGTACTCGGTGCTATCGGTGCGGCAACTCAATCAAGTAGCGATACGACAAATACAACAAATTCGCAGTCAGCCAGTAACAATAGCACTGATGCACTACTAGCACTCAACGCAAGCGACTATACAGGCAAAGAAGGTTTAGTAGTTTATAAGGAGCTTAAAGCCAAAGGCTACACGGTTGATGCCGATTTTGATAAGCAAGCGCTCACTGACATAAACGGCAAAGCCTCAGATATGTTTGAGAAACTAGACCCGAACAAAGCAGATGACCGACAATCAGTAGATGCATTTGTAGTAGGCGACTTAACGCAAACTGGCGATAGCGTAAAACTCATTATTGCTCATCAGCCAACCAATTAGTGCGCTAAAGGATACACCCAACGAAACTACATCCCGTCACAAGTTCCCTGGATAACCACACTATCTTCCCTAGCGTCTATTACCCACGCGCCACCTGCCCCGAATGCACTAAGTTCCGCCCCTTCTACTATAGGGACTGGTGCCGTAAAACCATCAGCTTCTAGTTGTTGGGGTGGTCCAGTTACATCACCTGTTACACCAACGCTCACGCCTTCGTCTGTACGGCGCACTTGCACAGTCGCAACACCAAACTCCTCGGTGCCGTGAACGATAAAAGTAGCCATTCCATTCCCCTCAAGGTCGGCTTTAGTACGTCTACCATCACATTGCACACTGGAAGGGTCGTTTAAATAGCTGTCTACAGAACAGCCACTTAAGGCGGCTACCGACAGGGCAGTCGCAATTAAAGCATTGCGTCGTCTGTTAGATAATTTTTCCATGCATGCAGTATAGTCCATATATAGCAGTTAACCATGAGCTTTGAAAGCTGCATACATACCTTTATACGTAGACTGCGGTATACTGGAGGCACAACTATTAACAATCTAACCGTATTTCATGTAGCAGCCATTAGCGGAGACGGTACCGCCTAAAAGACTGGGGCTGCACACATACATGAGATGTAAGTAATACGAGACACGTACTCGGTAAAAAACGGGCTTACACGCGGACTAACGATGTCATAAAGCACAATGTGCTTATGGCTTGGGAGTTCAATCGTGGGTACCGTTTCACAAGACCAACCAAAAGTAGGCAGCCTAGTAAAATTAATAGAAGTTTTGCAGCAAATAGACACATCTAGTCCAGTGGCAGAAATAAACAAACAGTCTATAGACGATAATAATGGCGAGCGCATTATAATGTAATTAATGGGTAGAATAATCAAGCGACCTGTACCCCATAAAACGGAGGCGGAAAAACCGCTTCGCTATGTTTTGTATGCTCGTAAATCCTCTATTGGTGAAGATGCTCAGGCGCAGTCAGTCCCCGACCAACTTAAACATTGTCGGGAATATGCGGAGCGTGAGGGCTTGATTATAGCTGCTACTGTTGATGAGGACGGTTCGGCGTGGATACCAAACAACAGAAAAAAGTTTACACAGATTTTAGCAGATATAACCGCCGGCAAATATGACGGCATACTAAGTTGGCACCCTGACCGACTAAGCCGCAATATGCTAGAAAGCGGCATGGTAATGGACATGCTAGACAGTGGCATCATTAAAGACCTTCAATTTCCTACTGTCCAATTTACAAATAATGCTGCGGGTAAGCTGCTACTAAATATCCTTTTTGCAATGGCAAAAAACTACACAGATAGCCAAAGTGAAAATGTGCGGCGTGGTGTGAGTGGTAGTTTTGAGCGAGGCAAAGCATCGGCCTATAAGTGGGGCTATTTACGCGATGAGGTTACAGGCTATTATGAGCCAGATAAAAACTTTGATTTAATTAATCGCGGTTGGCAGATGCGCGTAGAGGGCAGCACGGCAAGTGAGGTGGTGGAGTTTTGGCGAAAAAACGATGTCCACCGTTTGACAAAGATTACACGCAAAAATAAAAAGGTTAGAAAAATAGTTTTAACTAAGCAAATAGCATCGCATCTCTTCCATGATCCTTTTTACTTCGGCATTCTTATCCAAAAAGAGCAAGAAACTGACCTCCGGCTTATTACCAACTTCGTGCCGATGATAGATGAGGACACATACAACGCCGTACAAGCCATGAGCCAAAAACGAGCGAGGGTATTGGTACATACAAAACGCGCCACCTTCTATCCTCTGCGTGCGATTGTGTTCTGCGGCGTATGTAAGAGTGATGTGCCTATGCGTGTAGGCAAGAACCGTTCTAGCAACGGCAAATACTACCTTACCTATCGTTGTGACAACAAAGATTGTAGTCGCAGCGTGAAAAGTGTTCGCGCTAAGTATATTTTTGATCCGTTGTATGAGGCATTAGACAAGATGAAGTTTTCCGCGAAAGAGTATGAGCAATACAGCAAAAATATTGATAACTTCACAGATGAAAAAGTACAGGAACTGCGTGCTGAGCGGCGTAGTCTTACAGGCGCTCGCCATCACAAGCAAAAGGAGCTTGACACTAAGTCGCGTCAGCTTACGAGCTTGCCAGAGAACACGCCGGAGTATGCCCGCAAGACACTCATACACGACCTGGAGGATCTTGAAAACTCTGTAATTGACCTTAATGAGCAAATTAGAACCATAGACAAAAAGGTGGCAAATCCGGCTCAAATCAAGATAGCCAAAGAGGAGTTTTTGAACTTGGCTAATTCTGCTGCTGATAAGATGAGGGCTGGTACGGCAGTTGAAAAAGACATGCTAGCGCGTATCTTGCTTTTGAACATATCCCTAAATAACGAAAATGCTCCCTCCTTTATCTGGAGAGAGCCTTTTGCTACCTTGCTCAAGAGCAAGAAAATCCTACTTGGTGCGGATGAGAGGACTTGAACCTCCACGGCCGCGAGGCCACTAGTACCTGAAACTAGCGTGTATACCAATTTCACCACATCCGCGTGGCTACGTGAACAGCGGTAATTGTACGCCAGTACCCCTTTTTTCGCAAGCGGAGTACTGCGATGTTTCGCTGCAAAGCAGGAGCCCTACACGTTTTGAACAGCTACACTTAAGGGCTAATGGTAGTCGCTCCAGCCATCAAGAAGTGATAAAGGCCTTACTATTGCCACTCGCTGGCACGCTACTATATAAGTCAATATCGAGGGCCATCGTGGACGCTATCGCAACTAAAATTTTCAAGAGTACAATGAAATACCAACTACTGTAATTGTCTGCATAGTCACCCAGATAATTTGCCCAATCCATATAGGCTTGGGATCAAAAACAAATCCGTTGATAAGGAAGGTAACGCCTAAAACTAAATAGCTTTTCCATGTGAGCCACGGGGCAATTTTTATTAACTAATTTAGATAGCAAATGTTAGATCCATGGGTGCATTTTTAATCTATAAGATCAGTCGTGCAACCTCTATGTTGTATCACTTGTGCCGTATTTCTTGCTATATTAGCCAAAATTGTCTCAGGTGAGATACCTTGGAGTAAGCCTTCTGTTGTAACGGCGGCCGCTCTATCTCCCGCGCCAGTGGTATCAACGATCAGTTTAGGATCAACATACTCAGCTTCTCCGTATACAACATCGCCATTATGAGCAAGTAAGGCGCCTTCCTCACCTAAAGTACATAGAACATATTCCGCCAATTCGCCGGCCCGCACTGTCAGATGCTCTGTTGTGCTTTCGGAATCTTCGTATAAATATCTCAGTTCACTTCTGTTGAGAGATAGTAATGTTGGTTGGCGACCACTCATTAATGCCTGCAGTAAGTCTGGATACTGCTTATACTCCTCACTGCCGGGAACGTATGTCATAAAAGCTTCAGATGGAATATTGTTGAACACTACATCTGCTACTGGGGCATCACCATAGAATGATCCTACTATAACCGTATCGGCATCTTCGGAGTTTTTGCGGATGAATTCAGCGTTCATGTATGGCGCTATAGGATCGCCAGGTCGGTCGCGTGACATCGCTGGACTGTTGGGCAGGCGTTCCTGTATGGACAGGGCTGAATTGTAGTCGGGTATGACAAGTGAACGATCAGTATTGATTTTAGCTGCAAACATTTGCCAGTATATGATGTAGCTCGCCAAGTCCTTCTCCCCTATAACTCCGGCGTAATGTACGTCAAAGCCTTCTCGTTGAGCGAGATATACCATCACGTTAACAACATTGCCGCCCAGCTGTACATCGCACCCTTCTGTCTCCATGCGTTTTAGTTCTTGCTCATCTTCAAATCTCCACTCTGCACTTGCGCCCGGCTCATGACCTGTACTTACTTCTCCTACCGGACGATACATATCTATAGATGCCGCTCCAAAACCAATTACTGTCCCGAATTCATGTTTCATACTCTTATAGCT
>DATHYB010000006.1:0-3975 GCA_035459365.1 Candidatus Limnocylindrales bacterium | reverse complement strand
GCTCAGCCACCAGCCGACGGCTACACCTTTGCAAATCACCGCCATTCTCAAAGAAACTACGAACCGACTGAGTCTTGGCTCAGTACCGCGCAGTGACACGCTCGGGCATGGCACCGTCAAAGCCGATACCGCCTCAAGCCGTATGACTACCCCCTATAACCCCTCCCTTCTCTACGCCTTCACACCAATCAGTAAAGGCTCGGGCAGCAGCTTCGCCAGCCATGCCGAAACTAAAAGCACCTACCTCACCTACCAATGCCCGTCCGACCGAGTTGGCGGCACTTTGATCACGGAATTGACCAAACCAGACTCCTCGTTCTTTTCACTGAACCCGACCGAAATTAAACAAGCGCCCAGTAACGGCTACACAGCGACCAACTTCACTTACCTGTGCCTCCAGCAACCACACGACAAACCGTCCAGCGTCCGCAGCATTAACCTTTTCAGGGAATTCAGAAATATCGAGACAAAACCGTAGCAATCCGATCCAGGATGTTTACGGCTTATCTAAGAAGCAAGACCAAATAGCTGCGTGAATTCAGCGTACGTATCCGCTACGAGATGCGGAGGTACTTCCAAATTCAGTAACTGCTCCCGGCTGTACCGCGTAGCTATAGCACACACAAATAATCCGGCTCCCTGTGCGGACATAATACCGCGCGGATCATCTTCGAAGGCACAGACCTGAGACTTATCACCCTTAGGCAACCTCAGAGATGCAAAAGCCGCTTCGAACGCCTCAGGATTTGGCTTCGGGTGAGTGATTGACTCCAGCGTGATAATACGCTCCCCCGGAAACAGCGAGGTTAATCCCGTCTTACCTAGGAACAGGTCGACATCCCGACGGATCGCCGAACTGGCAATTGCCAGACTATCCTGAAGCCCGGTTTCTGCAAGCGCCCGCACAAAAGCAGATGCCCCAGGAACTTCTTCTGCTTCTTCAAGGATGATATCAGCATGCAGTTCGTTCTTTAGGGCCACAATCTCTTGAAATATCAGATTGTCTGGATTGATTACTTCACTGTCGGCCACACCTGTCATCATCATAATGTTCCAGACGGCAGCCGGGAGTGTATGTACGGGAGCGGTTAGAAAAGCTTGGTAATTATCTTCTGGCGACAGCTGCTCAAGCTCTTTTATACCATGCCGCCGGCCAACCTCATGGGCAGCCCTCAGACGCGAGCGTTCATGCAGGCCCTTGCCAAGTAAAGCGGGCTTGTTGTCGAGAAGAGTGTCGTCGACATCAAAAATGGCGCCCTTAACCTCAAAATCTATCATCAAAATATCCTATCATAAAACTCCGGGAGCGACAGTAGAACTAACTTATCGGTGGATAGTCGGGATATCTTCCTGGAGCGTAAGGAATCGAGCAGGCCTGAATTGTGGCTTGGGTAAAGGTTTCAGGCCAAACCCCCGCGGGAGTGATTAGTCTGTTTTTTTCGTATGTTGGGTAGTATTGCCGATACGCCTCCTCATACGGTTGTTCATATGGAGCACCTGCCTTGTAGTCCGAACTGCCTGCAATAGTCTTATCACAGAAGTCTGTCACGATAATTGCCAACGCCCGTTCTGCAACGTTGCGTCCGCTTACCTCTTTTAGTTCTTTTGTGAGTGTCTTCGTCAAGGCGTTACGCTCTTCGCGTACGGATTCTTCATATATTTTCATTGATTCATTATATGCAGCATCAATCGACTGTTGTTCCTGCGGCGAAAGACTTCTTGTAGCAGTTGGTTTTTGCTCGTCAGTTTTCGTCAATCCCGTGCATGCAGTTAGACCTATAGCTAGTAAGGCCGCTAAACTCAATCTCGGTATTGCTCTTCTTACTTCTGACATCATATATCTCCTTGGTAGCAATCATAATAACACAATGAAACTTGGTCATTTGTAAACTATTGTATGCAAATCATGCCTATGATAATGCCTCAAACTTGAGCCTAAAACTTTCATTGGATGTCGACTACGGTAGTCGCTTGGAATCAATACCTGATATCCCCGTAGTGGCTGCACCCTTACAACACATGTAATTGAGGATTGTAATATTCTTATGCATTGGAGGGGCATATTACAATCTATTGCAACTAAATTACGAGATACTAGCGAGGGCGGCAAATTGAAAATAACAAATTTTCACCAGCTACCTTAAGTTCTGATCGCAATGCATCATCATGCCATTCAAAATCTGTCATTCCGATTTCTTTCAGCGCAGCTTTATTTTTCTCGCTGTGAATTAAGGTAAGTATCTGACTCGGTCTTTTATCCGTAACTATTCCAAGCTCAAATGGCTTGTCAGTAAGTTTGGCTCGCATTCGTTGTTCACCGACGTGTGCAAGTATTTCTTCCACTACTATCGAGTCTTCAATTTGAATCACGTGTTAATTTTAGCGTAAACAAAAAGGCTTTAAAAGAAGTCTTTGAGAATCGTAATTTGGAGGGGCATAGTGGAAACTATTGCAACCATACTACACCCAAGTAGACTATATGAGGCTTAATTCTTTGACAATAAGCATAGCCGCCTCATTGGGCGTTGAATGTGAAGTGTCGATCTTTATGGAGTCAACAAAAGGAATGGAATACCTATGCATGTCTTCAGTTATTTTTGCCATAATTAATGGGTCGGTCAGTTTTTTGTATTTTTTCCTGGAGTCATTGTTAACTCGGTTAATTAAATCCTCTCTTTTTGCAGTTAGCTCAACGAAACTAACCTCACCCTTATTGTTTTCAACAATTTCAATGAACTGTTTGACATTGAAGTCGTCGTCTTTACCTTCATAAACATAAGTAAAGATAAGATCTGTACTGTTTCTCGAACAATAGTCGACAACATCAAGCCGTAGCTGATCTACCAAGTCATAATGTTCATTTAACTTGTCTTTATAGATATCTTTTACTAAATCTCTCGAAAGGTGGTTATGAAATAGGGGTATATTAGTTTGTTGGGACAGCACCTCTGCAATAGTTAATTTACCGGAAGCGGGTGGACCGTAAATAAAGATTAGTTTCATATTAAAGACTATATCAAAAAGAGCCATTGCTGGCTCTTTAGTTGCAGTAGTTTCCTACTAGCTCTCGAATTGGAGGGTCCAGTGCGAAGCTATTGCAACTATTCTTCACGAGAATACCCGGTTTGTATCAAAAATACCTTACTGAGTTTATCTATTTGAATTTTCAGTTATTTGTTAGTAACCAAGGAAGGCATCCGTCTTGATGCGTTTAATGCCTTGTTTGCGAAGTATCGTATGAGCGGATTCTACAAATCCAGGAGGACCTGATAGGAAGAATGTGGCATTTGCCTGGTCATGAGCCACCTGGCGTAGTACCGTTTCGAAGTCACTTCGAGTCACAAAGTGCGACTCATGAAAGTACTGCTTCATTTCGTCTTTGTATAAGTAGAAGTCGTCCGCACTATGTATAAGCGTCGTATTAACGGGAAGCTCGGCATCATGCACATAAACAGCAAGCGCCCTTATCGGCGTAATGCCTATACCGCCCGCTATAAAAACTACTGCTTCAGGTGAGGGATTAGGCAACGTAAATTGACCTATAGGACCCTCCATGAAAACTGTTGCTCCCGGCTTGAGCCGGCTCAGCTTCTGCTTGAAGTCGGTTTTGCCAATTCGCGTCGAGAGCTGCACGATGCCTTCTTCCGGCGATGATGCGAGGGTAAACAATCTTCCCGGCTTGCCTTTGATAAACTTTGGCATGAACCATATACCATATTGCCCGGCTTTGTAGTCTAATTTTCGGTTACTTTCAAAAATAAATGTTTTGATATTCTCACCTTCGTCACGAACCTCTTGGAGGGTCAGCTTATGGAACACGAACAGCTTGCCAAAGCTTTTTATAGCGTCTCGTAATATTCCAAGATAGAGTTGTAGAGTCTTCATGTGCTTATCATACCAATCATTTAATTGCTATATCAAATGTTGCTTGTTTGAGGTTCAGGCCGTTTTCTTTCGCGTAATCATATACGTCCC
>DATHYB010000005.1:0-3025 GCA_035459365.1 Candidatus Limnocylindrales bacterium | reverse complement strand
CACCCGAGTACTGCTTGAGCACCTGGCGGATACCTTCTTCGCTCGCAGCGTACACTTTGAGCGGACGGGCAATCTTGTTACTTAGAAAGTCGACGGCTTGGACGTTATCCGCATCAAGCATGGCAATAACCAGCCGGTGCTGCATCTCACCCAGCGGCACCGCCATGTAGCGCTCTGCAATATCCTGCGGCAATAGCTTAAGAACAGGCGGGTCGACCTTGGCCGTACTGAGGTTGACGTAGGGCACCCTATTGGCATGGGCAACGACTTTAGTCAACTGTTCGTTACTAACATTCCCATCGCGTACAAGCAGGCTCAGTAGCGGCGTCGATTCCTTACTAGCCTTGTCCCGCAGTTCCTGCAACAGGTCGGCCTGAATGATACCTGCTGCTACCAGGTCATCTTCAACTTGCTTCTGGGCTGCTGCCGACAAAACGTTCATAGCTAGACTAAAACTCCTGGCCTAACGGCCGGTGAACGGCGCTGCATTGGGACCGTCACCAATCTGAATCGGCAGAGTTGGATTGATTGCATCACCATTAAAATATTTGTTGTTTGGTTGGGTAAAATCGGTAGATATAACGTCCACCACTTCAGCCTTCTGCTGCCGGTCCTTGGCAGTTGCAAAGGCAAAACGCCCGGCAAAGAACGAAATAAACGCGCTAACGCCCATGATGGCAATGATTACGGCAATATCCTTCTGTTTCATTTCACGACCTTTGTTGCGATGTTCAATGTCTTCTCAGGCTGGTAAAACGTCTTGGCGTTTACGGTCAGCGTCAGGTCATTCTGGTCGCCGGAAATCTTGGTCGTCTGTACTTGGATCGGACGGATAGATTGCTCAAGTTTCGCAATCAGGCTTTGAACTTTATTGTAGTCGCCGGCAACGCTAAACTCGAACGGCATCTCCACAGGCGCGGGCGTACCGCTTGCCTGCGCGCTCCCCTGTGTCACTTCATCATCCGTGCCGGTAATACTCTGAATGCGCAGTTGCTCCTCGAGGGCGAGTTGTTCAAGACTGGTCGTTAATGCCGGGAAGTCATATTTGCTCGGCAATGCGTCAAGCACGAGCTTGGCATTACTGCCATCTTGTGGACCGCCGCCACTTGGCTGGCCGCCGATGAGATTCTGCGGCGTGGATACGAAGGCCTCATATGAACGCACGAGCGAGTCACGAGCTTCGAGGTTCATCTTGAGCTGTTTGACGGCCGTTTTTTTGACGCCGATGACTTTATTTTGGTAGCGTAGCTGACCAAAGAGCGCATAGGAAGCCACTAAGAAGAACATAACCAAGAATGCCGCCGCTGCCGTAACTAGCACAATCCGGGCATTTGTTTGGTTCAGACCTATTCGTTTGAGAGATGCATTACCTTGAGCCATATTGATTACCTATTTGTCGTGGTGTTAGTTGTTTCAGCTGGAGCCTTGAAGAGTGATGACGGTTGTTCGACGACCGACCGTGTCGTGACTTTATTAGCAGGCACCGTTAGACTGATATCTGCGGCATTGCTAAACAACTCCGGACTGAAGCTCGCGGTAATTGTATAGGTCGTATCCTGGTCGGTCCGGCTGAACTGGGACAGCACAACATTCGAGAAAACTTTTTCGGCTTTTGAGTTTTGCTTGGTGGTAAAGGTGGCAAACTTCAGCGTATCAGTAAACGTATTGACGCGTTGCAAGGCGGGCGCCTGGCCGGTAATTGAGATCGTGTTCTGAATGTAGTCTGCTTCGAGCTCATTGATGGTAACATCTGCCGGCGTCACTTGCTGAGTCAGGTCGAAGACTCGCGAGGCAACAGCTTTTTTATCGTGCAGACCGTTAACCGAAGCGAGTTGGTTCTGGATCGTCAAAATCTTGTTGAGATCCTTGGTGTCCTTGAGCTCCTGAGAATATTGCTTGATGTCACCGTTCAGGTCACTTATACTCTTGCGCTGCACGACATGAACCGTCAGGAATAAGAGCAAAAAGATTCCGAACGAGGCAGCGGTAGCGACTGCAGCCGCACCAATGACCGTACGCTTGGTGCGCTGGGCCTTGGCGTACTCGAGTTTGACATCTGGAAGTAGGTTAAATTGGATCATTCGTCTCTCTCCGCGAGGCCTGCCGCTACCCCGAATTGGTTCGACAGAGCCGTCAGTTCATTTTGGCGGTCAGCCGAGAAGACAACGTTGTGCCACGAATTGCCGATCTCAACATTCAGGGTAAATTTATTAGCGACATAGAGTGGAAACTCTGGAATAACTGAAGCCCCACCCGTGACCAATATCCGGTCTAGGGCGACACCTGAGTAGCGGCCCTGGAAGAACTTGATCGACTTGTCGATTTCATTCGTCAAAATGTCAACCGTGCCGATGATTGCTTGGTAGACCTGGCCCTCCAGTTTGTCTTTACTGAGGCCGAACTTGAGAACAAATTGTTCCGCCTGGCTGTCATCGACACTGAGGTTTTGTGATGCAGAACGAATGATCGCTTCCATACCTGTCTGAATGGACCGCATCAGGCGCGGAGCGCCGTTCATCGTAATAATGATATCGGTATTTTTGCGGCCGATGTCGACGATAGCCTGCGGCTGCGGTGCATTTGGCGATACCAGCGCCCGCACCAATGCTAAGTTGTCAGGCTCGAAGGCGATGACATTGAGGCCGATGCTTTCGAGCATATCAAGCCGCTGCTCAATGAAGTTGTTTGGTACACTCGACAGTAGTACCTCGACCTTGCCCTGCTCATTCGGTGAATCACCAAGGAGCGCCCAGTCGATCTTGGATTCGTCTACCGGCGTCGGGATCAAGGCGTCCGCCTGGTAGCGGATAGCTTTGCCGAGTTCGGCGTTTGGCAACTTGTCGATGTCGGCCACGGTCGTAAAGACGCGCAGTGACGGTACTCCGACGGCCACGTTCTTAGTTGTTATACGCGCCTGGGATACCAGGTCTTTTATAGCTGATGCTAATTTTTGCTGGTCTGGCTTTGCATCGCTCATGGCAATCTTGCCGTCGATAGGCACGTACGCATATTTTGCCAATGACTT
>DATHYB010000004.1:0-9304 GCA_035459365.1 Candidatus Limnocylindrales bacterium | reverse complement strand
TAGGGCAGCTTAAAATAGCCACGCTGGCTGGAGATTACTGGTATGTCACACCTGTCAAAGCAGCGTCCGAGCGGCCACTCACTATTGTGCCCGTAGTGAATTGTTCGGAGCCGCGCGAAGTACTAAACAGCCAAGCTTGGTTACAGCCTGAGCGTCTCAATCGGCCTGCGGCCTACTTGGCAATCCGGGATCCGGGGACAGAGCCAACTTACGGCGGGTGTGGTTTGCCGAAAATCACGGGCCACTATGGCATTCCTTCGAACATAACGCCGCTGGAATCTGATCCGAACGCCCTGCTGCTTATATACGGGCAAGGTCTGGAAAGTCCAATGGGTGACTTGACGGGACGGTCTCGTTCGGCTGAGCAGCAGTACCAGACGCTCCAACCAATTAACAATGGTACAAGCTGTGCCAAAGGGGTAACGCTCAACATCGTAGCTCATCAAGACGACGACCTGCTGTTCCTCAGCCCTGACCTGCTCCGTGACGTAGACGCCAGGCGCTGTATTCGGACGCTCTTTGTGACGGCTGGAGATGCCGGTCAGGACTTGAACTATTGGTACGGCCGGGAGCAGGGCGCAATGGCTGCGTATGCTCAGATGTATAATGTGCCAAATTCTTGGCGGCAGGCTCACCAGACGATTGCTGGCAGAAGGGTAAGCGTGCAGTACCTCAATGGGGTTCCACAGGTGTCCTTGGTTTTTCTGCGGTTGCCAGACGGAGGAATCCCCGGGGAAGGCTTTGCTACTGATAAACATCAGAGCCTGAAGCATTTGTATGAGGGGGCGGTTCAGACATTGGCAAGTGTTGACGGCAAAGCAACATACACGGAACAGGGCTTAATCTCGGCGCTGGTTGACGTCATGGCAGCTGATAAGCCGGATATTATCCGAACACAGGATGATTCAGCGGCCAACCGGGCGGATGACCACAGCGACCACCGGCTCGTCGGGTACTTCACGAAACTGGCACACAGCCGCTACCACCAGAGGCACAACCTCAAAACATACTTGGGTTACACTCAACGGCTCAAAGAGCCGAATGTATCAGAGGAAGACGTGGCTCGCAAGCAAGCTGCTTTCTTTACCTATGGTGCGTTTGACCCGTCTGTCTGCCGCTCGGTTGAGGAGTGTGCCTTATCAGAGACATACGGTCTGTATTTGCAGCGGCAATATATAGTTGACGATATTCACCGGAAGCGCTGAGATCACGATTCACGGGAGCGGGGAGCTTTCATGTCCCGGGCTTCACGGCTAGCTTGGCGACGTTCGGTCAGGGTGGTATCAATTTTGGCAATAATTTCTTCAATTGTCATAACTATTTCCTTCCTTTTTGTTCTCAGATATATACATATCCTAACTGTTATCAAGCGGGCGGACAGTTATTTTTTTCACTTATGCTTATGTATGCCAGCTGACAGGTGAGAAATATAGTTCGATTGTGTATAATCGAAGAGCAGATAAAAAGATGGCGCCTTGGCGGAGTGGTTACGCAGGGCTCTGCAAAAGCTCGTACACCGGTTCGAATCCGGTAGGTGCCTCCAATTATTTTGCTAAAGGAAGATGGAAAAAGGGTAATACTGAATCTCGGTAATGTCTGATATCTGCTATATGCCTAAGAAACGCTCATGGACTGACGAACAATTGATGCTTGCAGTAAAAGAAAGCTATAGTTATAGGGCGGTTTTGATAGCATTGAAGTTGGCTCCAGCTGGCGGCAATTATGTCCAAGTACAAAAGCGTATAAAAGAACTAAGCATAGATACGGGACATTTCACTGGGCCACGGTGGAATGTGGGCAAAACGTATCACATGCAAAACCGAGCAGTGCTTACGGATTTGTTGGTGCTCGACACGGATGTTCAAAGTTACAAGCTCAAAAAACGTTTATACGAAAGCGGTTTAAAATCACCTAAATGTGAACTATGCGGCTGGGCACAGGCTGCCCTAGATGGTCGAATTCCACTTGAGCTTGACCATATCAACGGCAACCATCGAGATAATCGTATTGAGAACTTACGTATACTATGTCCGAATTGCCATAGTCTTCAGCCGACTCATCGTGGTAAAAATAAGAAAGTACATCTGCGCGGGTGATGGAATTGGTAGACATGCAGCACTTAAAATGCTGTGCCGATAAGGCGTGCGGGTTCGATTCCCGCCTCGCGCACCACAATATGTTTATTTCGAATAGGAAGGCGACTCATGGCAGACGTAACCGAATGTCCGTTTTGTAACTGCGAAGAGCGGGTGCTCAAGGAAAACGACTACGCCCAGGTGTTGCTCAGTGATCCGCATAAAGTACCAGGCCACATGCTAGTTACGCCGAAGCGGCATGTCGAGAAACCATGGGAACTGACAAATCTTGAATTAACTGCTATTTTCGACCTGATATTTTACATTGAACAAAAAATCATTGGCAAACTGGGCGATGGCTGCGATATCAGGCAGAATTACCGCCCGTTTATGAATCAAAGCCGCCTCAAAGTCGACCATGTTCATTTTCATGTTATTCCTCGTTCGCTTGAAGATTATATTTACAAAATATCTGAACAGTATGAAACAGATTTATTTGTCGATCTCGATGACATGGAGCGGGACGCCGTGACTGACATACTGAAAGACAAGGAGTAGCCGATGAAACCGAGCGCCGGCATCTTGATCTACCGCAAGCGGGAAGGGCAGCTGGAAGTATTGATTGCTCACCACGGCGGCCCGATCTGGACAAAGAAGGATGACGGCGCCTGGTCTATCTTTAAGGGCTTGCTTGAACCGGGCGAAGACCCGCTCGCTGCGGCTAAACGAGAGTTTAGCGAAGAAACCGGCAAGAATGCACCACATGGGACTTTACTAGAACTTGAACCAGTGCACCGAACTGACGGCAAGGTCATCTACGCCTGGGCGGCTGAGGCGGACTATGACCAGGAATCAATCGTCTGCAACACATTCCAGATGGAGTGGCCGCCGAAATCGGGTCGGATCGGCGAATGGCCGGAAAACGACCGTGCAGAGTGGTTTGACCTCGAGACGGCACGGCGCAAGCTGCATTCGGGGCAGTCTGCGTTCATCGACCAGTTAGAGCAGCGAGTCCAGCTCTCAGAGGCGGATGATTCGGCCTAGAGGGCAGATAACTAGTATTTTGCTCTGGCGCTTCACGGCAACAGGTATATACTGATTTCGTATGAATACCCGCCGCATTCCTGAAACAATACTGCAGCTCGTTATGATGCCCCGGCGGGCATATATTTCTTTCTCGTAGAATCTTTTGTAGCAATTCTCATAAGTCAGGTAGACTAAAACTGTATGAACTATTATGTAACCACCTCTATTCCTTATGTAAACGGCGATCCGCACATCGGTTTTGGCATGGAACTGCTGCAGGCGGATGTGCTGGCGCGCTACGCCCGGTTGCAGGGCCATAACGTTATCTTTTCGACGGGGACTGACGAACATGGCGGCAAAATAGCCGAAAAGGCAGCTGAAAAAGGCATCACTCCACAGGAGCTGACTGACCAGATGAGCCAGAAGTTTCGTGACCTCAACACGCTGCTTGATATCAGCGCTGACCGCTTTATCCGGACGACTGACCAGGGGCATGAGCAACGTGCTGCACTTATCTGGCAGGCCCTGTCGGAGCATATTTATAAGCACACCTACACCGGCTGGTACTGCCTCGGTGAAGAAACCTTCTACACGGAAACGGAAGTTAAAGAAAACAACGGCATCTGTCCGGCGCACGAACGGCCATACGAAAAGATCGAGGAGGAAAACTACTTTTTCCGCCTCAGCAGTTTCAGCGACCAGATTCAGCATGCCATAGAATCCGGCGCGTTTACTATTACACCCAAAACTAAGCGCAACGAAATTCTATCATTGATAAAAAGCGGACTGGAAGACATTAGCATTTCTCGGCCGCACGACAAAATTTCATGGGGCATCCCGGTGCCGGGCGACCCGAGTCAGGTAATGTACGTCTGGTTTGAGGCGTTGATGAACTATATCACCGTCCTGGGGTATCCGGAACACGACGACTTCCGGCATTTTTGGCCGGCCAACGTACAGGTGATCGGCAAGGACATCATCCGCTTCCATGCGGCCATCTGGCCAGCGATGTTACTTGGTCTGAACGTACCGCTGCCGAAGCAACTGTATGTCCACGGACACATTACACTGGATGGCAAAAAGATCAGCAAGAGTCTGGGCAATGTCGTAGCTCCGTCAGAGATCATCGAGAAATACGGTGTTGACGCTTTCCGGTACTACTTCCTGCGCCATATACCAGCTTACGAAGATGGTGACTTCAGCTGGGAGAAGCTGGAAGCGGCTTACAACAGTGAGCTGGCCAATGAACTTGGTAATGCGGTGTCGCGTACGGCGGCTATGATCGTCAAGTACCAAGATGGTATCATCGGCACGATTCCTGAGTCTGAACACGATATAGCGCTATACCGCCAGGCGCTTGAGCACTGTCAGTTTGACCGGGCGCTCGATGAGGCCTGGAACCAAGTCCGCGGCCTGAACCAGTACATTGACCAGGAGAAGCCGTGGACAATAGCTAAATCTGGCGACGAAGATCACCTACGTGAAGTGTTGGCGTACCAAGCCAGCTCACTCCTACAAATTGCCGATCTGCTCGAACCATTCATGCCGTCAACAGCCCTCAAGATCCGCAATACCTTCCATGAAGGTATTGTCCGCCAGATGGACAGCACACTGTTTCCGAAATTCATTCAGGTCGACGAACCGAACGCATAAGAGCTATATGGAGCTGGTTGATACGCACTGCCATATTCAGTCTGCCGGACGGCCGACCGGCGAGGAAAACACCAGGGAACTCTGGTCAAAAGCACCTGATCTTACGCCGGATCAGATTATCAACACAGCAGTGCAGGCGGGCGTGAAGCGCATGGTTTGCGTTGGCTGTACGCTCGATGACAGTCGTTCTGCTATAGATTTTGTGCAGCAACGGCCTGAGTGCTGGGCTAGTATTGGCATCCACCCTCACGAAGCTAAAGATTATGCAGGAAATCAGTCGCTACAGGAGCAGTTTGCGGCGCTCGCCTCTCAGCCGAAAGTAGTCGCCATTGGCGAATGCGGGTTGGATTATTTCTATGGGCACTCGCCTAAGGAGGCCCAGGAGGAGGTGTTGCGCTTTCAAGTCGAACTGGCTTTGCAGCATAATCTGCCACTGATTTTTCATGTTCGCGAGGCTCTGGACGACTTTTGGCCGATTTTTGACGACTATACGGGTATCCGAGGGGTACTACATAGTTTCACAGATACCGAGGAAAATTTGCACAAAGCAGTCGAGCGTGGACTGTACATCGGCATAAACGGCATCGCCACCTTCGCCAAAAGTCCTCAGCAGCGAGAGATGTACCAGGCCATTCCGCTTGATAACCTCTTGCTAGAAACTGATGCTCCCTTCTTGACACCCATACCGCACCGTGGTACCATATGTGAGCCATATCACATTAGTGTGATCGCGGAATTTTTGAGTGGGCACCGACAGGAAAGTCTGGAACAGCTTGCTGCCGCAACCTCTCGTAATGCTATAAAGCTATTTAGAATCGAGCCATAACTATGTTTGATAAAAACTTTTCAGGTGAAGGCCGGCAAAACCGGCGACCTGATCCGCTGTTTGAGCAGATGATGCACGATCAATTACGGGCTTTGGATACGGCCTCTCGTATCCTAGATGCTGGAGTCCGCCAATCTGACCCGAGCATTGTGAGTGAACCGCTCCACCCCGAGCCGGCCACACACCCAGCTGGAACGACGGCGCTTGAAGCGGTCGTAGCAGCTCGGCCTCAGTCTCCTGAGCAACCTCAACTTACTTCCGGATCACAGGCAGTGCAGGCGATCTATCCGACGCCAACTCATCAACCGGTTCAGCAGGCAGCACCGGTGCTGCATCAAACCAGGCTGCAAGAGAATTCCATTACTGAGGCTGACATCGCGGCATTTGCCGATTATATGATGGCTGATACAAGCACTGTGCCTCAAGAAGCACTTTCGCAAGAAGTTGCCCAAAAACGTGTGAGTGACGCATATGGGGAGGCGGCGTAACTATGTTAGGTAATCTATTTCAAGCTTCTAAGCAAAAAGTTGAACAGCGGCGCGCCGAGATCAAGCGTGCGCTTATTCACCACGAAGCAAAAATTGGTGGTGAGTTGTTTGGCCCGGTGCCTCCAAATCATCGCCGCGAATTCTTTTGTTTGGATGAGCACACCTGGGTGTGGCACGAAGAGTGGCTCGATGAAGTCGGTAATACACGAATTATGATGACCCGCTATGACGTTCGTCCGACTGGGGTTGTAAAGTCGCAGGGCGGCCAGTCATACAAATCATTGACGCGCGACGAGCTACGTAATTTCTACCGGGCAGCCAAGATATACATCGAGAAAGCCCAAGCCGACTACCAGCACATGCTGCAGTCTGTCTAGCTCGGTTATACTACAGAGAGCCATGCAACCACTCTACCTTGACCACGCCGCTGCAACACCGCTCGAGCCAGCGGTGCTTGAGGCTATGCAGCCGTTTTTTGTGGAAAAATTTTATAATCCTTCCGCCCTATATCTTGCCGCCCAAGATGTAGCGCAGCATGTGACGCGGGCTCGAGAAGAAGTAGCGCAGTTTTTAGGCTGCCGGCCAATTGAACTTGTGTTCACTGCCGGCGGTACAGAAGCAAATAATCTCGCCATTCATGGAGTTATGAAAGCGTTTCCCGGCAAGCATGCTGTGGTCAGCGCTATTGAGCATGATTCTGTCCTCGAGCCGATGACCCAGTATCCCCATGCCAAAGCACCAGTGTCGGCAGAGGGACTTGTCGACCTTCGCCAGCTTGAGAAGGCAATTAATGACGAAACGGTTCTCGTCAGCGTCATGTACGCCAACAATGAGATTGGCACTATACAGCCGATCAAGGACATTGCGCGGGTTGTAGAGCGTATTCGCCTGAACCGTAAGCAGCAGGGTAATACGTTGCCGCTCTACCTGCATACCGATGCCGCACAAGCGACGAACTATCTGGATATTCATGTCTCCCGGCTCGGGGTTGACCTCAAGACATTGAATGGCGGCAAGGTGTACGGGCCAAAGCAGAGCGGAGCATTGTATATCAAATCCGGAACAAAGCTTGAGTCAATTATGCAGGGTGGCGGCCAGGAGCGGCGGCTCCGGAGCGGTACCGAAAATGTCGCGCAGATCGCGGGATTTGCAGCGGCGGTACGTCTGGCGGTCGAGCTCCAGGGGCAAGAAGTGCTCCGTCTGCACGCCCTGCAGCAGGCTGCTTTTGATGCGCTGCTCATGCGCCTGCCAGATTGCCGTATCAATGGATCGCTCAAACGAAGACTGCCGAACAATCTTCATATTACATTGCCGGGGCAGGATAATGAGCGCGTGATCATGCTGCTAGATGAGCATGGTATCCAAGCGGCAGCCGGGTCGGCTTGTAGTGCGAGCAAAGAGACCTCGTCGCATGTACTCCTGGCACTTGGCATGAGTGATGACGACGCTCGGTCTAGCCTGCGCTTTACTATGGGGCGGCAAACAACGGCGGCTGACATCAATCATCTGGTAGATGTTCTCGTAGCGATTGCCTCGTAGCTAGCCGCGGGCCCTTCATGCTGGTAGATGGTGTCTTGTCTCTCGTCTCAAAAAGGTTATACTTAAAACCAGGATGCACCGATACAAAAAGCTGTTGGTCGGTTTCGCTGTAGCGGTGGCTACAGTTGGTTTGTCAGTTCTGCCGGCTGCGGCGCAAGCAGTCACGCGGCCCTATACGGCTGACGCCGGCTTACAGCGCGGCATGATCGTCCGCCTGGCCGACAAGGACAAGACAAAAGTCCAGCCTCTGAAAGCGGACGATATCAAATTTATGGAAGGCGTTGTCGTAGCTGCCAATGACGCGCCGGTGACGCTCTCAGATGGGGATGCGACCAAGCAGCAAGTTTTTGTAGCCACAACAGGCCGCTACAACGTGCTAGTCAGCAACCAAAATGGCTCGGTTAAAAACGGAGATTTTATTACAGTGTCGTCTTTGGCGGGAGTAGGCATGAAGACGGGTAGGACGCAGTCGTTGATCATCGGCAAGGCATTGGCCGGTTTTGACGGCAAGACGAATGTCAGCGGTACGGCGACCTTGAAGGGCACAGATGGTAAGAACGTAAGTGTCGGTGTCGGTCTCATTCCGGTTGATATCAATATCTCTCGCAATCCTCTGGAGAGTAAAAATGAGCAAAAAGTACCAACAGTGTTTCTCGGGTTCCTGCAATCGGCAGCTGTTGCAATCGTCAAAAAGCCGGTGGACCCCGCACGGCTGTATCTCGGCGTCCTGCTGCTTCTGCTGACGATGGCTGTTGCAGGTAGTATCCTCTACGCTGGTGTCCGCAGCTCAATCGTCTCCATCGGCCGAAATCCGCTGGCCAAGAAATCTATCGTAGGAAACCTGATGCAGATTGTGCTTATTAGTATTATCGTTTTAATAATCGGGCTACTTGGGGTATATTTATTATTAAAGCTTTAGCGTTTTCGAACAGTGTTCTTAGGAAGCGAGCAATGGATTAACATGGTGGGACGGATACAATGACAAGCTGGTGGGTAGTAGTACTGATTATCGCTCTCGGGATCCTGGCGGCGATTTTGATCTATGTTACGGTCGAAAATACTATTCTGCACAAGCATCATGCAAAGGGTAAAGGCGGCGCGAAAGACATCGCGGGCTCAGTTGATAAGCAAATTGACCAAATCTTTAATGATGAATTCCGTGAAGAGCTCCGAAACCGGGGGCGGTTGCATTTCGAAAAAATTATCGGCGAAAATGCTATGTTCCTGCAGCAGGATCTCCGCCTGACAACTAGCCAGCTCAATGAGTACATGAAGAGCGAGATTACACGCAAGCTCAAAGAAGAGTTTACGAAGTATGAAGAGTCGATTATGGATGCTAAGCAGCTGGCCGTCGATTCAATCGAGAAAACGAACACCGCTATCGACGAGCAGCGAACCATCCTCGGTGAACAGCTTACCAAGCAAGTGGCCGAGGAAAAAGCCCACTTGATCAACCGCTTCGAGACGGATATGGCAACGGTCATCAACCACTACGTCCTGGCGGCTATCGGTACACAGATCGACCTGAGCAACCAGCTTGGATTTATTATCAGCGAGCTCGAAGCCCACAAGAAAGAAATCATCAAGGACATTGCCAATGGCTAGTACGACGCCGGTCTTGCCGTCGCTCATCGTGTCTCCATCCGACGTCAAGCGGATGCGCCGGGAGCTCGAAGATTTGGATGACTTTTTGCTGC
>DATHYB010000003.1:0-4339 GCA_035459365.1 Candidatus Limnocylindrales bacterium | reverse complement strand
TGGCTGAGCAGGCGGGTTGCGAGACCGGCGGCGAGCGGGGTTGCGAAGGAAGTGCCGCTTACCCCGCTGGCGTACGCACTGGTTGGGTTGGTGTTCGACCAGGTACTCGTCGTAATAGAGGTTCCCGGGGCGAGAATGTCGAGGCCTGCTCCGAAGGAACTAAAGCTTGCAGGCAGGCTGCTGGTGTTAAGTGCTCCAACGGCAATAACTTCTGAATAGCGGGCCGGATATGAGATACAGTCACATCCGTCATTACCGCTGGCAGCGAGTACGAGGATACCGGCAGCCGTTGCCGCTTGGACGGCTGTTTCGACGTACGGATCAGGACTGTCACTGCCGAGGCTCAGGCTAATCACGTCAACGCCTTGCTTGACGGCATAGTTAATCGCGCGTCCGACACTACGGGTGTCGCCGTACGAATCGTCGTCAAGTGCCTGCAAAGGCATGATTTTGGTTCCCCAGTCCACACCGGCTATACCTTTGGCATTATTGCCCGTGGCAGCTGCGACTCCAGCGACAAGTGTACCGTGCGTGGTTCCACTTCCAGTAGGGTTGAGTTCGCCTGCTTGGACGGAGTTGTCGTAGTTGATGAAGTCCCAACCGGTTGTGTCGTCGACAAAGCCATTGCCTTCGTCGTCAACGCGGTTGCAGCTTTTATCGAGCAATTTACCTTGGTCAGTGCAGTTAAGCCGCGAAGGATTTTCGTAGATAGCTGTGCCAGTTTCGTTGTCGACTACGCTATCTCCGTTGTCGTCGATGAGATTGCAGGCGGCCGAGATCGGCAAACTACGTCCCGTGCAATTGAGTGAGGACGGGTCTTCAGTTGCTGTGATACCGGACTCACCACTATTCGTATGCCACCGATTAGCAAACTCTTCGTGCTTGAGCCCGAAGCCGGTATCTATGATTGCCAAGACTGTTTCGCCGCTGCCCCGTGGAATGTCCCAGGCTTTGTCGAGACCGGTTTGTGTGACCCACCACTGGTCGGCGCTCGGGTCGTTTGGTAAGACGAGCGGTTTATACGTTCGAAGCGGGTACGGCTTCTCGTCTATATAGACGATGGGTGCGTCGCCTGCTGGCATCGCTTCTGCGGCCGATGGGTTTTCAGAACTGTTTGGAACATGGGCTGATGCTGATGGTGCGGCTACCGGTTCATCGCTAGATGAGGCTTCAGGTGTATGAACCGGCACGGTCTGAGGTACTGACGTGACGGGAGGGGGCTGTGTGTCGACCGGCGCCTTTAAAAAATTCCAGGCGCCAGCGCCGCCAAGCAGCACAATAAAGCTGAGTATGAGTATTTGTTTTTTCATTTTTTGTTTTTTGGGAGGTAGGCCCAGTATAACAAAGCTATGATGCTTACGCTAGTTCTTATTTTGAACGTAATTTGTTTGCTTAAACTCCTTAGTTAAGCAAGTTATACATGTATACAGCATAAGCAGTTTGACTAAAAGTACACATTGTAGTGTGAAATATTTCCTGTTAGTATACGAAGGCTGCCTTGATTTAGGACCGCCCTGCAGCGCACGGTACCAGTTGCACAGGCGACTGACGCACGAGCAAATCTAAGCATAATGAACGGGGGATTCATGGGTTATCTCTCATCTGTTATACAAATCTTCAAACATGCAGCGCCACAGCTTGCATTCCAAAAAGTAAAAGTACTCAGCCTTGCTATAGTGGCAACAGTGAGCCTCGGTCTGGTTCAACCAGCAATTGCAGTTGACTACAATCAAGAAATCCAAAAATTACGCACCCAAAACGATTCTAACGGCGCTAATCGCGCAGACCTGCAAACGCAAGCCGCCTCACTTGAGACAAAAATCGCAAATCTTCAGACGACTATCGCGACGCTGGAAGAAACGATTCGGCAGAACCAGCAGCAACGCGAAGAGCTAGCCGCCAATATCAAGGCGACCGAGCAAGAAATTGCCCGACAGAAGAAACTGCTTGGTGTGGCTGTTCAGAGGTTGTACATCGAGAACGACATGAGCCTGATGGAGAGAATGGCCTCCAGCCAGAACCTCAGTGAGTATGTCGAAAAAGAAGAATACGGCTTGTCTGTACAAGCTGAAATCCAGAAGGGCATCCAACGAATTAACCAATTGAAGAAACAGCAAGAAGCTCAAAAAGCGCAAGTTGAGCAATTGCTGGCTGATAACAAGCTCATGCAAGACCGTCTTGCGAGTGAGAAGCAAGAGGTTGCCCGGTTGCTGGCAATGAACCAGGAGCAGCAGGCATCATACACGCAGCAAATCTCTGCCAACAATTCGCAGATTACTGACCTGCAGCGCCAGCAGGCCGAGGAAAACGCCCGGCTCTTGCGGGAACAAGAAGCAGCCGCACGTGCAGCCCGGCAGCGTGCTATGGCCGATGCCGCCCGCCGTGGCGTTGCAGCTCCTATGCCACAGCAAGCGCCGCAGGCAATGGCTCCAGCCGGGGTGTCAGCTGTTAACGGCCGAGCTTACCCATATGCTAATGCGCTATGGCCGAATGATATTCCTGACCGGTGGGGTATGTACCAGCGCCAGTGTGTATCCTACACAGCCTGGAAGGTCGCAGCTTCTGGTCGTCATATGCCGTACTGGGGCGGCCGCGGTAATGCGAAGCAGTGGGATGACAATGCTCGGGCGGCCGGTATTCCAACTGACAGCAACCCGCGGGTGGGTGACGTAGCCGTCAGTAACCGCGGATATTACGGACACGTGATGTATGTCGAAGCCGTGAACACTGATGGTACAATCCGCATCAGCCAATACAATGCCCGTTGGGACGGTCGATATTCCGAAGCAACCATCATGCCCGACGGACTTGTCTTCATCCATTTCCGCTAGGCTAAAAAGCTATCAGGCAGGAATCTCTGACAAAACAGCTTTGGAACATTGTAAATCACAAGTATCGTGGTATAATATAGGTATATGAAATTCAACAATGACAAAGCTGTGTTTACTCCCCCTGAAGCAACATTCGTTGAGACGGCATGTGGTTATCGTCAGGCGGATGACATCAAACTGTCGGTGAGGAGTGCGGCATTAGACTGGGCTTTGCAAGTTTTGCCAGAAGATTATACGAGTCGGCTGCAAGGGGAGGAGTGCGCATATATACTCCTTAGAGCAAGGGCAGAGGAAAGCTGGCAGCCGGAACAAGGAGAAACTATTCCTGTAAGCCTAGATCGGCAACAGTTGGGAGTCCTCAAGGAACTTGCTACATTGGCAGTACAAACAGCCAAAGAAGAAGCAGGGAATGTCGATCGTAACTATGAAATAGACTCAGTTTTGACGGATATTTTCCTTCCCGAAGAAGCTGACCAAATCGAATTAGGTGAGTGGGAAGCGGATAGCTACAAAAAAGATGTATTTGAAGAAAGTATTGCAAACATTGCAATTGGCTATCATGTAGTTTCTGTAATCAATGATTATGAGCAACGTAATCCTCGACAGTCTTAGGTCGTTTTTGGTTGACCTGAATCTAAAATCTTAATAGCTAGCGTGATAATCCAACTGATCATGCCCATGCTTGCGTATTGCTCGCTTGTTGCTATTATCGGGCAATGAACTCCTTTCTGGCGCATACATTCAGGCGGCCGACGCTGCTGGCTGTCTTTTGTGCTAGCGTGCTTGTTGGCATTGGGCTTGCCCGGATTGTGTCATTTGAAGTTGTCTTTGTCGTTGCTGCGGGCGTTCTTGCGTGTGCCTGTCTCCGTCGGCAGGGATGGACCGCGCTTTTGGCGCTCATGTTGTTTGGGGTATTTCTTGGCGGCTTTCAGGGGAGCCGGTACATGGAGCGGCTCGGTGAATACCGCCGGGTAGAGGGTCAAAAAGTTACCATCATAGCTACCGCGGCATCTGACAGTAGTTACGGCCGGCGGTCGCAGGTGACGCTCGACGTTACGGGTGCTCAAGTTGTGAGTCATAACAACCTCCGGCTTGTGGGCACGATTGGGGTCAGCGGCTTCGGTGAAAATGTAATCTTCCGCGGAGATACCGTGCAGGTTAGCGGCAAGCTGCGGCCCGGCAGCGGTTCGCATCAGGCATGGATGTCATTTGCTCAGATCACCATGGTCGAACGGACAACATCCCCGATCGAAAAGGTGCGGCGCGAATTTGGTGCCGGCATACAGTCTGCCCTGCCAGAGCCGCTGGCATCCTTTGGCATGGGTATTTTGATTGGGCAGAACACAACGTTGCCGGAACGAGTGTATGACGATTTGCTAGCTGTTGGGTTGGTGCACATCATTGCCGTTTCCGGATACAACCTCACAATTATCGTGCGGGCCTGTTGGCGCCTGCTCGGCAACCGGTCGAAGTTTCAAACGACCATTATTTCTGTCATGCTGATTTTT
>DATHYB010000002.1:0-13329 GCA_035459365.1 Candidatus Limnocylindrales bacterium | reverse complement strand
CTGCGCGATACCGGCAATCAATCCTCCCCCTCCGACAGGGACAAAGATATAATCTACCGTTGGGAGTTGTTCGCAGATTTCCCTGCCGACTGTTGCTTGCCCGGCAATAACTGCCGGGTCATTGAAAGGATGGATGAAAACTTTGCCGCTGGCATCGAGCAGTCGCATACACGACTCGTACGCATCGCTGTAGCTGTCGCCCTCCAGTATGACCTCTGCTCCATAACTCTTAACTGCCTCTACTTTGATGCCTGGTGTAGTCCGCGGCATGACAATGGTTGCTGAAATTCCCAGCTTCTCTGCACTCAGGGCGACTCCCTGGGCATGGTTTCCGGCGCTGGCGGCGATAACACCCCTCCTTCGTTCGGTCTCACTGAGCTGGACTATTTTATTGTAGGCACCGCGAATTTTGAACGAGTGTACCGGTTGCAGGTCCTCCCGCTTCAGGTAGATATCGTTACCATAGCGTATTGACAGTTTCGGAGCGCGCTCAAGCGGTGTTTCTATGGCCACATCATAAACGCGAGCCAGCAATGTCTGTTTCAGACCGCTATCCATGAGACACCTGCTCCTGTACTTTTGCGCTATGGACATCAACCAGCTTCTCAAGTAGTGCGGACAGCTGGGCGTGCCATACAGGATCGATATCGAGAACTATCCCTAGTTCGACCTCTCCTGCCGCTAAATTACGAGTCCTGACTTCGAGCACTACTCCGCGCCGGCGGCTGAATATTTGCAGGATGCGCGGCAAAAGCGTGACATTCTGGCGAGCATGTAGAGTTACCGTAATTTTTCGAGAGCTAGTTTGCATATCACGTACTTCCAATCGGTTTATCAAGTGCTTCTGTCGGCGGCGCCAGGAGCATATGACTATAGGGCCGCCCAGCCGGAATCATTGGGTAGACGTTGTCGGTCTTGGCAACTTCACACCAGATAACTACCGGACCGTCACGATACGCCAGGGCTGAAGATAGCTGCTCTTCGACCTCTCCTGGTTTTGTTATATGGAGGGCCTTAATGCCGTATGCCTGAGCCAATAGAGCAAAATCTGGATTGCCCTCGAGTGTCACACCGCTCTCTCGATTGTCATAGAACATTTCTTGCCATTGACGCACCATGCCTAAGTAGTGATTGTCGAGGATGAGTATTTTGAGGGGAAGCTTATGAATAGCGGCAGTAGCCAGCTCAAATTGTGTCATCTGAAATCCACCGTCTCCGCTGATACTGACGACTGTTTTATGAGGAAAGGCAAACTGTGCGCCGATTGCCGCTGGGAAGCCAAATCCCATAGTCCCCGCCCCACCTGATGTGAGCCAGTGCCTCGGCTGGGTGACACGGCAAAACTGGGCCGCCCACATCTGATGTTGGCCCACGTCTGTCGTATATATCGCCTGACCGGACGTCAACCGGTCGAGAGTCTGCAGGACATGTTGCTGCGTCAGTGCATCGCTTGTGTGATCAGCATCAGCAGGTTGCAGTAGTTTAAGGCTCCTCACGCGCTTCAGCCATGAGGATCGCTGCCGTGGTTTAACTGCCTGCCGTAATAGTATGAGTGCTTCTTTAGCATCGTCAACTGCATGCACGTGCGGCCGTACCATTTTACCAATTTCGCTTCGGTCTATATCAATGTGGCAGATCGTAGCCTGGGACGCGAATACTTCAGGGTCACCGACAATCCGGTCATCAAACCGAGATCCTATGACTAGCAAACAGTCAGTTTCCTGGACAGCATAATTTGCGGCCGCCGTCCCGTGCATACCAAGCATTCCGAGGCTCATGTCTGACGTTTCATCGATAGCACCTTTGCCAAGCAGCGTCGTAACAACAGGAATGTTATTGGCCGCTACGAACTCCTGAAGTTCTGCAGCGGCATCAGCAATGATCACACCCTGCCCAACCAGTAGCAGCGGCTTCTCGGCTACTTCAACAGCTGCTGCTATATCCGTCAGGTTCTTATTCGGCAGCTTTTTGCCTGAAGCAGGTTCGGATAGGACTGGGTGTTGTTCAGGTATCTGTGGTACGATCGCTGAACTGACATCTTTCGGGATATCGATCACAACAGGGCCCGGCCGTCCTGCCTGTGCTATCTTATAGGCTTCGATCGTAATGCGTGTAATATCTGCAGGTTCAAAAATCTGGTAACTATGTTTGACGAGTGGCAGCGTCAGGTTGATGACATCAGTTTCTTGAAAGGCGTCATAGCCGAGCATATTACTAATTTGCTGTCCAGAAATGACAAGGAGGGGCACGCTGTCCATCTGGGCCGTCATGATACCGCTGATAGTGTTACCCGCGCCCGGGCCGCTGGTCACGAGGACGACACCAGGTTTACCTGTGGCTCGAGCATATCCGTCAGCCATGTGTACAGCGCCCTGTTCGTGACGGACGGCCACCAGTTTGATCTTGGTTTTGGTCGTGACCAGAGCGTCAAACATGGGTATAACAGCACCACCTGAATAACCGAAAATGTGCGTCACCCCCAGTGATTCAAGGGTACGAACGAGCATTTCTGCTCCTGTTTGCGTACCATACGCCTTATTCATTATGCGGCTCCTGATTTGTAGGCAACTGCCTCTATCTCTACCAGCAGTTCCTCGGTGCCGATTCGAGGCAGAGACGCTACTGCCACACATGACCTGGCGGGACGAGGCTCCGGGAAGAACTCAACATATATATCATTGCAAGCAGCAAAATCTTCAATATTTCTAAGAAAGACTGTGGTCTTGACAACATCAATCGGCTGCAACCGGTGTTGGTCGAGGAGACGGTTGAGATTCTCAAGTACTTGCCTGGTTTGCTGGTGCACATCTGCTGACGCGCTCCCTGTATGCGGGTCTATACCCACTTGTCCGGATACGTAGTACCAGTCGCCAACTCGTCGCACGGGGCTATATGGACCGTAGGTCTTGTTCATAAAGCATGTTCTCCTGCATATAATCTCGCTGCTCGTAGCTCCTGTGATGTGTGGTGCTGGTGATGATACATATAGGTATGGCTCTTAGAATTAAAAAAGGCTCCGGTGTCGAAGCCTTTCTTTGTGCTGTGCTGGATGCGACTAGCGGCGCCTCCGGGCTTCAACTTTACTGAAGCACAGCTTTCGACCGCTTATAATTGATTCAACAAAAGCTACGATGTACGCAATATTCATAGTACTTACCATTGAACTCCTATACGTCATGGTTGTCAACAAGTTCATGCTTGCACTTGTAGTCAAATCCTCACATGGCTAGAATACTATCAGTATGAGTAATCGTTTTTTACCAGGGCTGCCCCTCGCAACCGCTAACACGCATTGGATCTCTGCTACCGACATTCCGAAAGGAATTGAGGTACAGACGGCCGGCGGAAGGATTCGGGCCATAACTGGCCCTGAGAAGCTGCGACTTGATAGAGCACGGGCCATTTACCAGCATCTGCAAGAGCTCGTGATTGACGATTGTATACCCCCGTCAGCTGATTCTTGGCATGAACTGCGGACAGGCATAACGGCGAACGCAACGGAGGGAATTACCCGCCTTCCTAATCCGCAGCATCATACGGTTCGGCAGGTTGATATTCAGTATGCCGCTCGAGCTGGTTTAGAACAGATTGTAGCCACTCAAGAAGTAATTCCTCGCATGCATGCTGCTGTTCAGCTCGACAATCCCAATGAGTATCTTAGTTCAGTCGCTCGCCGTTCAGCCGGATTTGTCGTCAGCTTGATGGCTCTGCCGAATGAAGTAGACAATTCGCTAGCCCAGGTGCTTGCCTCTCCTAAGCCGGATTTTACAGCCGACGAGCCGTATGAAGGCCTGAGATTCAGTACGGAACCATTACGAATCGAAGCATCATTGGTCGTCCTAGATGCTGAATACATGGCTAATCGTCATGGTTACCGCCAGCGTCAGCGGAATCCTGCCAAAGCGGTCGATTCAGGAAAAGTCTCTTTTGGATGCCCCGCCCGGCCAATGGGTGCTCGTATGTACCAAGCTATTGCCCGCGCTGCCGAAGAGTCATACCTTTTCGAACAGTCGTATCACCAAGCTCAAGATGTAGAGGACATTGGTCCTCCTGGTCAAAACGCTTGACATTAGAACAAACCACTGCTATTGTACAGGCGTGACCAACTATTCACTCTCAATTTGGACGCATGACTGCCGCCGCAAGATGGCCCAGGTCTTTATGCGCTCATGTTGGTCCGATTAAACAGTCGTAATTACGCAAACAAAAAGCCGGACCAACACAAATGTCCGGCTTTTTTAAGGCAAACTATCATACAACATTCAAACTGAACTTATGACAATTCATCCTTTTCGTAACACTCATTCCTTTGAACTAGATCAGCCTACTAGAGCTGTATCTATAGATTTGAATAGGCCAGAAGTCTTGACGTCGCAATTGGACGAAACTGCTGCATTTATCGGTGGATTATATGCAACAAGTTTTCTTGAGAGAGCTAATGACAAGCACCCTAGATATTCAGCCCTATTCGAGATCGACCCGACCAACGAGGAACGATCGAAATTCTATGATTTAGCAGAAGATGTGTTCTTGAGCACGTTAGCTTCCAATGGAGGTACAATAGTAGACTCATTAAAGAATCATAAACCCAGTGTGACAGCATCTAACTGCGAAGATCTAGCCCTACAACTATCCAGTGGAAATGTTGAAGAGTATGAAATTGGCCGCCTAGCTAAAGCTCGAGTTCTTGGAAGAATCACGGCTCGAGTAGTCAAATGCCAGCCCAGCGAAACTAACACTGACCATGGTCCTCAAATTCAAGAGCCTTCAAATCAGTCAGCATCAGAATTTGCCGTTAGTCATCTTTACTGGGTGGAACCACCTAAGAGTCGGTGGAGGCGATTGCTTGAGTGGCACTCATCTGCTTCAACTTGAACTGCGTATATCTTTCGGCTGCTAAACGGGTCAGTTCTTCATCTTCGCCCTGGTTCACAAACTTCATAGCACTAGCTATGATAGGATGAACTTGCTCAAGCTTCTCATGCATCTGCTGTACGAGTTTCCGATAGCCTGGATGCCCTTGCGGGCTTGTGCGCAGTTCATGTAGATGGAAAGCTTCCCGAGCATTGTAAGTAACTTTCCATCTCATTTTGTGGCCAAGCAATGTCGCGTATTGGGCTACTGATGCTCCCAAGCTTTCGAGAAGTATGTCATAAAGCTTTTGGCTGATAGCGAAGCATTCATCAAATTGTTCTACGAGACCGGCTTCAGCAACGAGCTCTGGCACAGCATAGCCATACTTTGGAGTGAGGATTTGCCACTGCAGATCATCCACCATCCTATGACGCTGCAGATCGCGAAAGATACCATAGTCACACACAAGATCCCAACTGTAGTGTGCTTTTTCAAGTGCCCTTCCCGGTTTATGGCGTCGGTTCAGACGGTCACCAAAGTAACTTGTCATGGCCTCAAGCTTTTTCTGGTATGGCCATGTCGCGACTTCATCTCGGATATGCTCAAGTGGCAGATCGCTGTGTTCATACAGCATGTCCGCGATAAGGTCCATCTCGTTACGCGGCCATACATCAGTTAATGTTACAGGTTCTGATAATGCGCCGTCCGCATGTGGCAGTGCTTTGGCTAGTTCAGTCATATTCTGCATTGTGGTAGCTCTGTAAGCAACAACTGCACCTCCTCGGTCAGGTCGATCAGCTCGCTCAAAAAGTATTGGCGATACGTCCCGAACCGCTTTGAGCAGCTTGTCGCCAGTTGTTTTGGATTCGGAGAGTGACTCACTTTGCAAGTGCATAACGAGACTCTCCAAAGCCTGGCCAGAACCATAGATACCCACCGTTGAGGTAGTTGCTACGGGTAGCACGGGGCGAATGGCATCGCATGCTTGGGCACGTGTAGCCCCGTTAAATGCCGCATCCCTCTCAGAATCGGGAACGCTGGAGTGCGTCCGGACATGGTCTGTGAGCGCATGGACCATGCTGGAATACAGCTCAAAGATCCGATCCATGTGCTGCCGGTATGCACCAGTCAGCTCATCATCGAATTCTTCAGGAACGTGGTAGCGGTACTGTCCCTTGCTGTCCTTCTTGTCGTAATATATATAGCGCGTTGACTGCTCTAGATAAGCCGCGAGACGCCCCCACTCAAGTTTCTTGGTAAGTAAGTTGCTTGCTTCTTCGACTACGACATGAATGCCCGCCAGCTGCTGCACAGAATCATCACCGTAAGCTGTAATAACGCGCCGGAGCAATTGCTCGTCTTTGCCGAGCTGATTTGCAAATTCGTCAAGTAGCGTGACACGCATATCGTCGCCTCGGCGAGATAACCGTGCCATAGCTGCTGCAATTGTAACTGGGCTCAGTTCCTCTGTGAAGGCATAGACGTTGCCAGCAGTGTCAGTGACCGTTTGGGCTAGGTAGTCATGACCTGCCTGGGTAATTTCATATGATCCGTCTTGGCGTTTTTGCAGGAGTAGTTGATCAGCAGTAGTCTCTCCTGATCCCTGCCCAGGCCGGCTTTTAGAGGGCACTTCGTTCTGAACCGTCGCTCCATTATTTTGAGAAGCTGTGTGCGCGGCAGATACGGGTGTAGCTTCCGGGGCTGCGACATTCGGGGCTTCGCTTTCCATGGGCCTTTCATCTGCTGTTTGTATGCCGAGTGCTCGGCTCGGTTGACGTGATGCGAGTTCATTAGAAACAAGCCTCCAGATAGTTGCTGCGATGTCTTCCTCGGTCTCAATAGCCGATACAACCGGCATCTGCCGCTGCCGAGCCTCCCACAGATAACCCGCCCGCACGCGCTCCAAAAAATCAGCACCGAGACTGTCAAACCGCTCACCTCTTCCGCGGTGTTTTGCACGGTTGACGAGGGTATCGACAGGTGCATCTAGAACAATACACAGATCAGGCTCAATACCCGCAACCGCAAAATTTATAATAGTGTTTATCGTCTGGTAATCAGGTACGTCGCCGCGGCCATAGTATTGGATAGCTAGCGTCGTCAGATAGTTTCTGTCAACAATGCATATGACGCCCTGCTGGATACTATCGCGTATTACTGACAGTGATTGTGAACGGGCAGCATTATAGAGCAAGACCTCAGTGCGCGTATTCATTGGGTAGCGTGGATCCTGGGTCAGCTGCCTGATAGCCCGTGCCGTTAGGTCACTTTGACTATCAGGCTCTCGGAGAATGCGAACTGGCAAGCCTGCCTGCTGTAGCTTACGAGCCAGGAGCTGAATTTGGGTCGTTTTGCCGACGCCTTCGGGACCTTCAAGAACAATGTATTTGCCGCTACTCATATTGCAGGCCCTCCACAGTAACTGGCAGATGGCGGTGATCATTGTATGCCCTTGGCAGCATCATATCTGGGGACCACGTTTTGATAATTGTATCTAAGTCCGAACCTTGCTGATACTTTCCACTGAAGCCTTGATCCCGTCCTTCTCCATAACTACCCTGCACGGCACCGGTGGTATGGAATACTGCTTGCGCTATACGCTCTCCGACTGGCAAGACGACTGTCTCCCGTTCATTAAGATTATAGATCTCCAAAGTGAGACGGTTAATATATCCAGGATCTACCCATCCAGCATCGAAACATACTGCCACGCCATTACGCCCCCAGCTAGAGCGCGATTTAACCTCGTAAGCCCCCGGTGGTTTGATACCAAAAAATTCATGTGTATGGGCTAATATTCGTTCCTGAGGCTCCAAGGCTATAACAGGATGATCCAGGGGAATATTTTTGAGAGGAACGAGACCATTTAATTTACACCACTCACCATGCGGCATGGCTTTATGGGGCCCGTCAAAATATCGCTCTACATCCTCACGGTCAAATGGGTTATATATTGTCCGCTCTTGCATACGCTCGATACGGTAGTAGTAGTACCCCAGCGTCACGTCGAGACTGGCATGGCTGACGTGCTTTGGCTCGAACGGATGACAGACAATATGACCCTCTTGAAGAGCTTTGGTGATATCAGTATTACTATAGACTCCCACGGTATTCCTCCACTGCTAGAGCCATTGTAGCCCGGCCGTATTGCTCGGTGCAAGGAAATTACTAATGTGTTTTTTACGCAAGATCCTGTCTTGATGGTAGTTCTTGTGCTTGTATATTACTGAGCATGAGCTGGTAGAAGTGGCTGAATAATGCCCATGGTTTGAGCATGTACTGCTTCGATTGATTCATGAGCAGATACTAATGTTGTACCGAATAATCGCTCGGTTTCTGCATATCCGATGATGACGTACTCATGGTAGGCATCCGCTCGATTCTCAAAATAGTCCCGTTTTGAGTCTGATCGCAGCGCCAGGCGTTCCTTGAGTATATGCAAACCGGCCTCATACACGAGTACGGCGTCTGCATTGAACATAGCGAACGAATCTTTGATGATAGGGAGAGCTAAGTTTGGATCAAGGCCGCCAGCTTTGACCTGGTATGCCCACATAGCAGCTGGACTGCGGTCGACGAGACAAATGGTGCCTGCAGTCCTCCGCTGACGGAGATCATACGCAAATTCAGCATGAATTGCCTTTGATATGTATAAATCGGTATATGGTGTCCGTGGCGTGTCAGATAAGGAGACTTCCCGCAGTTTTTCTCCAATTGGCGTACCGCCGTGAATCCTGGTCACATATACGTCATACTGTTGCTCCCGGAGCGCCTGCTCAACAAGGCGTACCTGCTCAGTTTTGCCGACACCATCAGGACCGTCGAACATGATGATTCTGCCGAAGTTTTGTGTTGCGAGCGCCATATAGCATGAGTATAACAGCTATAAAAACAGCCCGCATCTAATACGGGCTGTATATATAAGGAAGGATCAGAGAACTAGGCCGCTGCGCTCGTATCTACCGTTATGGATGGACCCATTGAGGTCGTGATATGAATCGCTTTTACGTATTGGCCTTTGACACTAGCAGGCTTGTTGCCCTTGATGTTTTTCAAGATAGCCTGGGCGTTCTCGAGCAAACGGTCAGCTCCAAAGCTCACCTTACCCATGCCGAGATGTACGATACCCGTGCTATCGACGCGGTATTCAACACGGCCAGCCTTTGCTTCTTTGACAGCTTTGGCTACATCAGTGGTCACAGTGCCGCTCTTTGGGTTTGGCATAAGTCCGCGCGGACCGAGGTTACGGGCATACTTACCAAGTTTTGCCATTTGGGTAGGCGTCGCAATGAGGATATCAAAGTCGAGAGCTCCTTTTTCGAGAAGTTTAGTCACGTCTTCAATTCCGACAATATCAGCACCAGCAGTCTTTGCGGCGGCCGCGTCGTCAACGTCGGCAAAGACGGCAACGCGCACAGTCTTTCCAGTACCCTGCGGTAATACGAAATTATCGCGGATGTTCTGGTCGGCGTGGCGTGGATCGACGCGAAGGTTAACATGCAGTTCGACAGTGGCGTCGAATTTGACGGGGCTTGTCTTGGCAGCAAGCTCAAGTGCTTCGTTTAAGCTGTATGCTTTGTCCTTTTCAACCTGAGCGGCTGCGTCCTTGTATTTTTTACCAGCACGTTCGAGGCGGGTACGAGTAGGGTTGTGCTTCTGCTTCGGCTTGTCCTCGTCGTCAGCGTCAGCCGTGGCCTTATCTGCCTTGCGAGCTGCCTTCGCAGCATCAGCTTCTGCTTCAGCCAGGGATTTAGCACTGCGCTTCCCGGCTTTCGCTACGGCTACATCAGCTTCTACTGATTCGTCGTGTGACTTAATATCATGCTTTGCTTCGACAACTGCCGCTGCTTCAGAGACGGTAACGACATTTTCAATTGCCTCGTCACCTGCATCTGCGACTTTCTTTGCTGCTTTTCCTGGATGGGCATCTGCCATGATTGTTCTCCTTCGTGGTTCGAGCGGCTTTCATGGCCTCCCACTATTACTTCTATATTTCGTCTAAACCCATGTCTTCTCGAGTTGCGTCTAGATAGATTCTGTCTAGCCCTTCATCAAGATCGATCATTTTACCTACTTCTCGAAGCAAGGCATGATGAGCTGTATGTAGCTCGAGTCCTTGAATGACAGCTTGTACTTCGTCCGATGAGGGTTCAGGAAGATACTCAGACACACTTAGCCTTCAACTTCGACGCCCATAGAACGAGCGGTGCCAGCTACCATCTTCTTGACGGCTTCGACATCATCGGTATTCATGTCGGCGGCTTTGTCCTCGGCAATCTTTTGCAAGTCCACCTGAGACAGTTTTTTCGCAACCTTTTCTGAGTTAGGCTTGCCCGAACCCTTCTGGATACCGATCGCGGCCCGGATGCGATCATCAGTTGGCATGCCAACCACTCGGAACTTCATCGTCTTATCCGTGTAGACGGTGATGTGTGCAGTGACGGTAGCGCCCTGCATTTCTTTGGTTTGATCATTGAATGGATTGATGAAATCCATCATATTCACACCATACTGACCTAGGGTGCTACCGACGGGAGGTGCTGCGCTAGCACGACCAGCTGGAATTTTCATTTTCAAATTGGCGCGAACAGGTTTTCCTGCCATTGGTTCTCCTTTATCGAGCACTATTTCAGCTGAGCGGGCTGAACATGTGCTCTCCTACCTTTTAGTAGTGCGTAACAGAGACAAATTATACTGGATAGAGCGTACTAAAGCAAACCGACTAGGCAGTTTCGGAATGAAGAGGCGCCATACTGGTCTGCGGTACTGATGGTTGGAGGTGAACAATCACAGCTTCCGTGTCCGCGATACGACGTTCTGGCCCTGTATATGACTCAGAAGATGGGCCGAACAGTGCTGGCAGGTCGTATGGTTCAATAAAAGGAGGTGGAGTTTCCCGCCTTGCCCGTAGTATATCGCCATATGTCGCAGCGCCCGAAGTGACTTGTTCAAGCGATTCGGGTGTGCTGCGGTCGATAGCGGATTCTACTATCCAGCAACCGCCCTGCCGGACAACATCAGCGATCTGTTGCTTACGAGCATCTGATCCAGATAGCTCAGCGTTCGTGCCGCCTGATGCTGTTAATGTTTCATGAATAACATTGAAAGATTCTGAACGAGCCATAACATCCTCATCAAGCTTGTGCTTAATTAGCTTATAGATTGTATTATATTCTTATTTGCTAATATGTCAATACAGCTTTTGGTTAATACGTCAATTTCGTGCCCATCACAATACGCTTTTTCGGCTACTTTTCGTTCAACGCCCTACAATACTACTTTAAAATCGAACAAAAACACAGGCAGCCTCAAGCTGCCTGTGCTAATACTGAGACCGGTTGTTAAACGCGCTTTACTTGCAAGCTGTCCAGCTCAACCGGCGTTTCCCGACCGAACATATTGACAAGAACCTTGAGCTTACCTTTTTGGGCGTCAATTTCGTTGATTGCGCCATCAAAACCCTTGAATGGTCCGTCAGTGATAGATACAACTTCCCCAATGCGGAAATCGATCTTGTGCTTAGGCTGTTCGAGACCCATGCGCTTCTGAATTTTTTCGATTTCTTCATCGCCAAGTGGTGTCGGCTCTGAACCGCTGCCCACAAAGCCCGTCACGGATGGCGTATTGCGCACAATATACCAGGCATCTTCGCTCATCTTCATCTGAACAATGACGTAACCCTGAAATATCCGCTTCTCAACGACACGGCGTTTGCCGTTCTTGATTTCGATCATCTTCTCCTTGGGCACGAGTACCTGGAAAATTTTGTCCTTCATGTCCAGACTGTCGGCACGCTGCCGGATACTTTCAGCCACCTTTTCCTCGTAGCCGCTGTATGTGTGGATTGCGTACCACTGCTTTGTTGTGTCGTAGCGTTTAGAAATAGCCATTATTTTAGTATCAACTCCTTAAATAGTTTATCTAGCACAAAGTCTACCCCCGCGACTACCAACCCAAATGCAATTGAAAATGTGATCACGGCATACGTCAGCCGCCAGGTCGTACGGCGATTAGGCCAGGTGACGAGCCTCAGTTCTTTCCAACTGTTCCGGACATAGTACGGCAGCAGTATCCTGCCAATAAGCCGGAAGACGCGGAACCGCCCCAGCTTTGCAATTTGTCGTCCCGCCATCCGAAGCGGCGCTGTAAAGCCACGAATGAAAGCTCGTGCTTTGCTTGGTTTTGGCGGAGCAGAAGCCTTCAGTTGATGCTTCTCAGAACGCTGGCGGATCGTTTCATTGCTGCCCTTGAGACGCCTGCTCGTCGATCCTTTTCCCGTTTCTGTATCGTCGGCCACGTAATTCCCCTTACATTAAAAAACCTACTATTGCTATAGTAGGGTCGTGTCACATATGTCAAGCATACGCCTATCGGCTTGCAAGGTCAAGCGAGCGGTACGTATCTGAGGATGCTATGATATGCATATGGGGATACTGTTGGCTGGCATACTGCTTTCAATTGGACTTGAGCTGGTGCTGCCGTTTATCCCGCTGTCTTGGCACCGTACACGCCTCTATATTGCAGTGATGGCAGTCATAACACTTATAGGCAGCGCATTCCTACTCCTGGCTCGAGGGGTGTCTGTAGACAGTGTATTACTCATACTGCTTGTACCGTACAGATGCCTCAATATATACCGTAGTATTCGTGCTCGCATGCACGCTCGATACCTTCAGAAGGTCACACTCAGGACATCAGTTTGGCTTATCAGTGCCCAGGCTGTCCTCGGACTCGCACTTGTGCTCGGACATTATGTACATATTTCTGTTGGTCCGGCACTCATTGTCCTTGGCGCCTTGCAGATAGCTGGAGCACTATATGCCCTCAGGCACCTACGGCAGTATGTCTTACGTGCTAAAGTACGGAGTGATTCCACTCAGATATACACCCGCCCAACAGTCAGTGTACTTATACCGGCACGCAATGAAACAGACAGTCTTGAACAGTGCCTGCAGGCGGTTGTTGCCAGTGACTACCCGAAGCTTGAGATACTCGTGCTTGACGACTGTTCGCAAACACCGCGGACACCAGAAATAATCAGGAGCTTCGCCCATGACGGCGTGCGCTTCATCCAAAACGATGAGCCAAATGATGTGTGGCTGTCCAAAAATCAGGCATATCATAAGCTTGCTGCCGTTAGTAGTGGCGAGGTTCTACTCTTTCTCGGCGTCGACGTCCGCGTTCGTCCTGACACTATCTCACGTCTCGTCAGACGCCTCGTTGGCGAAAACTATGAGATGCTCAGCGTCATGCCGTACGTAAACAAGCCAGCCCATCAGCTCGGACTTATCCAGCCCCTGCGGTATTTCATTGAACTCTGCCTGCCGCCCCAGCTGCTTGGCTCTCCGGCCGTTCTCAGTACTTGCTGGGCTATCCGTCGTGAGGCACTGCAGCGCCTTGGCGGCTTCGAAGCAGTCAGACGACAGGTTATTCCTGAGGCGTATTTTGCCCGTCAGCTATCAGGGTCAGACGAAT
>DATHYB010000001.1:0-2888 GCA_035459365.1 Candidatus Limnocylindrales bacterium | reverse complement strand
CTGCGTAACACTCCAGTTGGTTCCAAACTTTTGCCTGCGCTGCTCAACAATCATAATCCTATCCGTCAGCGGCGGAATAGCTTGTTTGTAAATACTATCAGGATCACGCTGAAACTGTTGCTCATACACAGCCAGCACTGTTTTCATTTGATCAACATACGAATGAAGGGCAAATAAAGAAACGACCTCAGCCGCCTCGGCTCCTACCTTCTCAAAAGTGGGAGCACCAATATCATCAAGGATTTCGATCATTCGATCAGCCCGCCGATGGCAATTATCCGCTACCTTCTGTCTAAATCGTTTGCGTTCGGCCGGAGTTTGCAAAGCATCTATAGTCCGCTGCATGTTACGAACTTCATCTTGATCTTCTGCGGCCATGCGCAAAAGCTCTCGGCTGTATTCGGGATACTTCATACCAGTGCTAGTATAGCAAACACCCATTGGAGCTAGTTCTAAAACTATCTACTGAAGAATTAAGAATCTGGATCCGCCCCACTATCTCGCACAATTGCCTCTACTATCTCATAAACGGTCGAGTCGCGTCATTGCTACTATCACCACGGTTCCTATAATCGTCATAGGCTCTATAATGGTATCGAAGTGTTTGCTCATCGACATAGAGAGCAAAGATCTTTACAAATAAATCTCGGACCCTATCCTCATTAGCTGGCGTACCGCATATATATCGGCTTATCGCCCGAGCTATCCCGAAGGTCTTCTAGATACTCCCGTAGCATATTCCATGATTGTTCAGCTATAAATGTGGCCGTATACGTGCTATGCCTTGAGGGATATATTGGTGTCAGTACCTGCTTCAAAATGGGATATGCACTTGATAGAGACACACTGGTTTACGCAAGCGAGCCGCTCGACTTCATGGAGCTTGCCGAAGGGGACATAGGGTGAAAAGCTTACCTACAACATTCAATTGTAATTGCTGGTGTCGCCCGGTTAGTACAATTGGAACTGGCCAAACTTGGAAATGAATAAGCAATAGAAAGTTTATATATCATCATGGAAGAGCTGATACATTAAAGAATGATTGCTGAAATATCTTATCAGAGTAATATATTGATAAGTAAAACCAAGGAGTTACCCGACTAATCTTGAGTTGCAATATCGTCGGGAAAGAGTTCAGTGCAATACGCACTCAAGACGCCAATAGTTTCTTTTCCTACATTTCTAAGTTGTAGATCACCTTCATCTAGTAAGTGGTGCAACGTTCTGATGTGACTGACTTTTATTCCCGTAGCTTCGAAGTTACCATAAGGACCCTGTCTGCCATACAGCATTTTCTGCAGGCCTACATCCTCTCTTGAGGCGTAGCCCAACTGACGCAGTAACCTTGGGGCAAGCCCTACTTTACCGTGCTGCTGCGCATAGTTGTCCAATAATTTCTTAGTCACAACAGGAATTAAATCTTCTTCGTCAGCTGGAAGTAATACTGCAAAGTCAGGGTTATAGTCATGACTTTCATCACGAAGGCCTGGATGTTCCACTTCTGCCGGAGCATTTCGAATACATATGTCTATATTATGCTCCAAAGCAAAATTGCCGAGGTGAACCATTAGTTCAGGTACATCCCTCCGAGGTAATTCAAATGTGATTTTTGCAATTGGTAGGTCTTTATCCATGATTGATATAAACTATCATGGATAAACAGCAACAACAAGAATTTCCATATCAGCCGTCCTAGGAATACATAAGCTTAAAATACTGATTGATTGGCTCAATTAGTCAAATAACCTACTGGTCGACAACACCGCCAAAGTATAGGGCTCTATATATTTCTTGATCGCAGTCTAAAATAACTTCCTGGCCGGCAAAACCATCAATCTCGCCATTCCACTCGTTTCGGTAAACAAGGCTTCCGTCCTGCAACTCACGAGGGCCACGATAAGGATGTTCAGCAGGTGCGGCTACCAGCGCCTTCTTGAGAAAGCCATATACTTCACTTGGCTTCATTTCGGTGTCATGTACCCAGCCGCGGTATTGCATTGCCCATACTGCCTTACTTAAATGATAAACCACTTCTTGCCCGGCATACGGATGGCCGCCGTAAAATGAATCGACCATGCGCCACTCACCATCTTCATAGGTGATTATATTGGCTCCGTCACTAGCTTTTTCGCTTCTAGTATTTGGATTCCCGTAGCCTGCTTGAGTTGTATCATACAAAAAATGCCTCAGTTCTTCATGACTTGCCATAATCCAGCTCCTTGAGGAAAGTATAACAAAAATCGTTAGTTAGAGTCCCGTTTGGGTTACATGAAAAAACGCCGAATTACTCGACGTTTAACAGAGGTCATATTCTAATATAATTTGGTGCCGGATAGTTGACGCATTTCAAACATCTGCAATTGAACATATCAACAACCCGAACTTACAAAATTTAGTAAAGTTATTTAATCTCAGCGACAGCCTGCTTAAGTGATAGTTTATTTGTGAAGCAGTAGGTCGCTATAAGAAGTAGATATCAAGTCTTGATCTACAACGCCCATTTCATTTAAATACTTCTTGCACTGTTCCTCCAATTTATCTATCCCGATACTGCCACCCTGGCCTATAGCTTCAATCTCCATAAAAGTGCCTAGCCCATCTACTACATCAACGTGGAACTTCACATTTTCTAAAAAATAAATCTCTCGCTTCTTATCAACAACAATCAGAACACCCAGGGCTTTAGTAAGAGCTTCTTTGAGTGTTGAACCTGGCTGTGACGTATAGAGTGTGACATTAGATTGCTTCGGCCCTTCTTGGTCGGAACGCTCATAGTGAATTAGAAAGTTTTCAATTTCACCTTCTCTTAACTTCAGACGACCAATAGGGACATTAAAGTAGGTATCAATTTGATGGTCTACACCTTTAAAGTCGGCATTATGCTCTTT